>NZ_VPEG01000008.1:0-125026 GCF_013417275.1 Acinetobacter sp. YH16038
GCCGCCTCCACCATTGCGGCGATTTATAAAGATCGTTGGAAAGTTGAGCTGTTCTTTAAGGCGATTAAGCAGAATCTCAAATTAAAAGCGTTTCTAGGCCGCAGCAGGAACGCAATTCAGACACAAATCTGGATTGCGATGATCGCCTATTTATTGGTGAGTTTCGCTCAACATTTAGGAAAAACAGGTTGGACAGTTCAACGTTTACTCAGAATAATTCAAGTGAATTTGTTTGAAAGAAGAACTTTAAAAGCTTTATTTTCACCCGATAAAATACCCATAAAACAAGAGGAAGCTCAAATGAGCTTCCTCTTGTGAAAAATTGTGGGACAGCAATGCCGTCAGGTGCTTTTTTTAGCTCAGGTGTTTTGTACAACGTTTGGACTAGTGGATGATTTAATCTAAGGTTTATGATCAGCACCGGTACGCTTGCTCAAGCTGTAACGCGCATAGCCATTGTAGGCGATATGAAATAGCAAGGCATGTAAAGCAATACTTGCAGCTACCAGAAACGAATTTGGCCCGCGTCCTGTATAGGCCATCCTTCTATAGATTTCCTCCGTCTGCGGATGCAGCCAGATGACTATAAACAAAAAGATAAATCCGAAGGTCATGGCAATAATCGTGGAACCCCAGACCAGTCTGCTTTTCTCTTCCTGGGTGGGTAGTCGGAGTTCTTTTTTTACAAAGTACCGGGCGCTGAGAAAGGCGGAGGCAATCAGGGCAGGAATCAGCAGAATGGCGCCCAGATTGAACACGTAGATGAGTATGCCGACTATTAAGACCAGAGTCAGATAAACGGTGACAAAATATTTAAGATAATGCGACATCGTTTTAGCCTCCTTATGCTGAGGTCTCTTCAGGATGGACGATTTTTACGTTGATGTCTACGGTATAAAACCCAGCCCACGATGATCACGACAATCGCAATAATCACATAACTGACCTGACTGAAGATTTTGTGCATCAATTCCTGGTTTTCACCAAAATAAAAACCGACACAGGCCAGGAACGTCGTCCAGATTACAGTACCCAGTCCACTATAGAACATGAATTTCCAGAAAGGCATATGGCTCATGCCGGCCGGGATACTGATGAGGGAACGTACTGCTGGAACCATCCGGCCAAAGAACACAATTCGATGCCCATATTGCTCGAACCATTCTAAAGATTTTTTGACATCTTCAGATTTGATAAACAGAAATTTTCCGTATTTGTCTACAAATTTGAAAATACTGTCGTGGTTAAATTTGTAGCCAATCCAATAGAGCAATGCCGCTGCCAATAACGAACCGATACTGCCTGCAATAATGACTCCGACCAGCACTAATTCTCCTTGAGATGCGGAATAGCCGGCAGAAGGCATAATAATTTCAGAGGGGATCGGGGGAAAGACATTGTCAAGAAACATGAGCAAGGCAATGCCCCAGTAGCCCAGCTGTTCCATGACAGAAATAATCCATTCAGTCAGATTCATAAAATTGGCAAAATAAAAAATACTGCTTGTATCCTAAGCAGTATTTTTAAGAGGGTAAAGTTAAGTTATATAAATGGCCAAGTGCGGATTAACTATGGGTTAAGGTATAAATGTAAACTTTACGTAAGCTGTAAGCCAGGCAAACTGGCAGAGCACTGAGCAGTAAATAGTGTGCTGCTGTAGCCTCAATATGGTAGCCAATAAACAGGGCAAGAATGGCACCAATGATAGTTCCCAAGATCACAATAAACAGATGTGATTCTGCTTCTAGCTCATCTGTCAGTTGGGTAATACGTTCCAGTTTTGTATTTTCTTTAGGTTGGAATCTAACAATATTATCTGGATCCCGAGCAAGTGAATTGGCCATTTTGTTTTCCTTTTCATTTAAAAAATTAATTAATAATGAAAGACTTATGGTAACAAAGTAATATGATATAAAGACTATCAAGCTTAGCTGTAAAAATATGCTGTTCTTGGTAAGGGATTGGTAAGTTTTTTATTGCAGATGTAATGCTTATGTAAACAAAAAGCCCTCCGAAGAGGGCTTAGATATTTTTAGTTACAAAACTGGAATTAGAGACGTTTACGTTTTGCAGCCAGAATTTGCGATTGACGCATACGGAAACCTTCTTTTTGTTTCTCGGTAGTTTTATCGATGCAGTACACACAAGATACGCCGTGTTCATAACTTGGCAGCGCTGCCTCTTCAGGTGTTAATGGCCAGCCACACGCATGACATTTGGTATTTTGACCTTCTTCCACACCATGTGTAACTGCAGTACGGCCATCAAATACGAAACATTCACCTTCCCAAAGACTTTCTTCAGCTGGAGTTTCTTCTAGGTATTTCAGAATACCGCCTTTCAGGTGATACACCTCTTTAAAGCCTTCCTGAAGCAATAAAGAAGTTGATTTTTCACAACGAATACCACCGGTACAGAACATGGCAATTTTCTTATCCTTGTGCTGTTCCAGGTTCTTTTTCACATATTCAGGGAATTCACGGAAAGTTTCAGTTTTTGGATCGATTGCGCCTTTGAAGGTACCGGCTTTGTATTCGTAATCATTACGGGTATCAACCAGAATCACATCATCACGTGCAATCAGCTCATTCCATTCTTTAGGATCAAGATAATGACCAACCAGATCACGTGGCTTAACCGGCACACCTAAAGTCACAATCTCTTTTTTCAGCTTGATCTTCATTTTACGGAATGGTTTGTCAGAGCTATGCGACTCTTTGTATTCCATTTCGTTGAAGCCTTCATCAAGCAGAAACTGATGTACTTTGTCGATGGCTTCACGGTTACCCGCAACAGTCCCGTTAATGCCTTCACCTGCCACAATTAGAGTACCGCAAAGGTTGATGGTTTTTACCAAGTCTAAAAGACGTTGTTGCAGACCCTCAGGATCTTGAACTTCTTTGAATTGATAAAGTGCGGCAACAACCCAACCAGTCGTCGCTTGCTGTTCTACAGGTGCAAGCTGTTCTACAGTAGCGTTCATGGAATACTCCAACGTAGCATGATAATTTGAAAGGCGCATATTTTAACGTGATTTGAATGAATAAGCGAGTAAAAGGCCGGGTTTTAACGGACTTCAAATCGATAGGGAGAGCGTGTATAGTCATGCCGACCCAGGATTTTGATGCAATGATGCAGATGCTGGAAGTTGCAGCACAGTTGGAGTAAGTTTTGAGTTCGGATCGTCGTATTGCATCTTTAACCCCTTGCGCAGGGCGTTGCTCAACCGTATTTGGGGATGCGGTCTGTCGTGGTTGCCGCCGTTTTAATCATGAAGTGATTCACTGGAATAGTTATAACGCAGATCAACATACTGCAGTCTGGCAGCGGCTGGATGCACAGCTAGATCAGATTTTGGTCCCGATGCTACCGATGGCGAATCTGGCCAAAGTGGAAACATTTGTCCTGTCTAAACGGGTGCGTCTGCGGGAAGATGCGACTAAGGGCCGTAAGCTTTACCATGCCTTAAAACTCTGTGAAAAGAACCGTCATTTTACTGATGAAAGCGGTTTAGGCATTCATTACAAACAGGTGCGTCCGCTTTGGGATGAATTCGAGCGTCGGGTACTGGCACTGGCCAAAGCCAGTTATGACCTGGCTTTTTTACGGGCGGATGGGATGAGTCAGCATTTGATTCATATGCAGGAAGAGGACTAAGTCCTCTTTTTTATTTAGTAAAATCATGATAGCTGAGGAAATGGCATGAATATCAGTGAATATATTCTCTATTGTCTGGCCGTCGTTATCATGATTGCCACACCTGGGCCTGTGATGTTGCTGGTCGCTAGTGCTGGACTGAAAGGTGGCTATAAGCATGCTTTGCAGACCATTTTCGGGACGAATTTTGCTTCTCTGGTATTGATCACCTTATCTATTTTTAGCTTAAAAGGCTTATTGGTCATTAATGAAAACTGGCTGAATGGCATCAAGCTGCTTGGCTGTTTATATATTGCCTGGCTGGGAATCCAGATTTTCCGGGAAGTCTGGCAAGGGCAGGGTTCAACCAGTTCACAAGGCTTGCAGCCAGTACAGGGTGGCTTCCGAACCGGTTTTCTGGTGGGGATCTCCAACCCCAAAGATATTATTTTCTTTGCTGCGTTTTTCCCGCAGTTTATTGGCATTACTCCAAACTTAGATTCCAGCTTAGTGATTCTGACGATCAGCTGGATTGTGCTGGATTTTTTGACTCTGTCATTAGTTTATTTAGGCTTTCAACGCTTTGCTAAATCCAGGCTGTATCCTTATTTGCTTGGTTTGTGCGGTTTGATTTTATTGGTAGTCGCAGTCTATGGAATATTATCTATACTCATCTAAAAATATTTATATAAGATAAAAAATCCCGGTCTTAAGCCGGGATTTTTTATCTTTAAATCTTATACTTATACATTGTGCTGCTGGCGGTAACGCACCAGTTCATCAATGGTAATCACGGTCAGCTGATGCGTCTGTGCATAAGACAATACCTGAATGCCAGAAGCCATGGTGCCATCGGGGTTAGTCAGTTCACACAGAACACCGGCAGGTTTCAAGCCAGCTAAACGCGCAAGATCAATCGTACCTTCGGTATGGCCGCGACGGGTCAACACACCACCTTCACGTGCACGTAAAGGGAAGACATGCCCTGGGCGATTCAGATCACTGGCGACAGCACCGTCTTTAATGGCTGCTTTAATCGTAGTGGTACGGTCTTTGGCAGATACACCAGTGGTCACACCTTCTGAAGCTTCAATCGTTACAGTAAAGGCAGTTTTAAACTGGCTAGAGTTGTCCTGCACCATAGGTGGCAGTTTTAAATGATTGGCCAGTTCATCAGTCAGGCACAGGCAGACAATACCAGAACCATCACGAATCATGCGTGCCATGGTTTCTACAGTCAAAGTCTCTGCTGCAATGATGAGGTCGGCTTCATTCTCGCGGTCAAAGTCATCCATCACCAGAACAGGTCTGCCTTGGCGGATGTCTTCGAGTGCTTGTTGGATGCGCTGTTCAGCGGGAGCTAAAGCGGAAAAGAAAATTTCGGGTTGAATCAAACTTGACATTGAAACGCTCACGTAAAGTAAAAGTACGATTGAACATTTCAGGACATAGTGAAAATAGGCTTATAGCAAAACAGTTTCATGCCAGGCATAAAACAGGGTGTACTGCTTTCGTCTTCTTTCATCCGGACTATACCGTCGGCTCTGGATTTGCACCAGATCTGCAGATCAATCGAAATTGACCGCTCGTGGGCTGATTCAGAAATAGAAAGATTTACTACCCTGAAATTACCACCGGTGGGGAATCTCACCCCGCCCTGAAGCGATGTAGGGCCATTATAGTCCTGATTTTTAAAAGATGGGATAGTTTGGCCAGTCACGAATTTGCAGAATTTCAGATAAGCAAAACAGATTATCTGAATTACTACAGTCCTTTAGCAAAAAACTGGAAACATGTTATGTTGCTATTAACAATAGAAATTGATCAATCATTCTGACAATGAAGAAAACCGAGCTGATCCATAATAATCCATTTTCTCCCTCGCTGTTTTGTGATGCAAAGGTTTTGCGTTATCTCAATATTTTGGGCGTTGCGCTGATTGCAGTCAGTTTGCTGTATTTAATGGCTGCGAACTGGTGGATGCTACCGAATCAGGTACAGTTAGCAATTCCAATGCTGGTTTTACTCTGTAGTGCAATAGCCAGCATTTACTTTAATCAGCGGGAATGGATCAGACAGAGTCTGGATACTGTATCTGGCCTGATGCTGGGCTTAAGTCTGGTGGTGATTGGGCAGATCTATCAGACTGGTGCGGATAGTTATCAGTTATTTCTGCTCTGGGCCGTATTGCTGTTGCCGTGGCTATATCGACCAAATATCGGGGTTTTTGCCATGCTTTGTGTGGTCAGTCAGCTGGCATTGTATTTTTACTTTAAGCAAAGTTTCTGGATGATACGGGCAGAAGGATTATATCTACTGACTTTGAATCTACTGACGGCCATCAGCTTTGCCTTTGCCATACGTTATTATTCGTTACTGCGATATCTGTTTATTGCATTCATTATCATGATTTCGATCAGCAGTATGATGCAGTTTACCCATCATTTTCAGCTGATCTATCTGGCTTCTTCAGTTGTTCTGCCAGCAGGTGCTGCATTTTATTTTTATCGTAAGCATCAGGCACTAGAAACCATTTTACTGATTGCAGGCTTGGCTGCCAGTTTGAGCCTATGGCTGTTTGAACTGGTGGACGATCAGCTTACCAATTCAGCAGCGGGCTTATTTATCTTGGCAATGCTGATCTTTGGCTGGTTTGCGATGATCAGTTTTGCCCTAAAGAAAATTTTTCCACAAACCAAATTCTCCGTCATTCCTTTGGCACTTGGTGCCTGGATAGCTGGGATTATTCTGGCAGTCTTGTTGCTGACCTATTGGAAAGCGGTTTCAATTGTTTTAGGTCTCATTTTTATTGGCATCGCTTGGAAATTATTAAGTCAAAAGAATTCCATATTTCTACGTCAGTTTGCCTATTGTCTTTGGGTTTGCGGGCAAGCTGCGGTATTAATTCATACGGAACTGCTCACCGATAGTCTGTTTATAGTGTGGCTGTTGCAATTAATGATGCTGGCTCTGACTGTGATCAAACGGATGCACTGGTTCATTCTAACCTTACAGCTCTTGATAGCTCATGCTTTAGCAATTGTGGTTTTGGCATTAGAGAATTCCTTTAAGCATGATGATATTGTAATCACGCTTGCCCTAAGCTTGAACTATGTCATTTTTATCGGGCTAATTCTAACTGCTAGATATTGGCAGTCCTCAATTTATCAGAAAAGTATTCTGCTCTGGATCATCGCTATGCTGACAGGTTCAGCCGTGGTTCAATCTGTGACTGGATTAGAGCATTGGCAGCGCATCGGGCAGATCAGCTTTGACCACGTTCTGCTGTTTTATGTTCTTCCGAGCTTATTGTTGCTTGGTTTTATTTGGCAAAACTGGCAGCAATTTTATGAAAAATTGCTCTGGCTGATTCCTATATTTGGCATCTTACTCATTCTGTTGGGCTATTTTGAGATTTTTATTATTATGCTGCTTATGGCATGGGCCATTGTTTATAAGCAGTCCTTGATTCAGGCCTTAACCATCTTGCTGTTAATCTTCTGGTTATGGATGCTGTATTACAATCTGGGCTTAAGTTTTCTATTAAAAAGCATCAGTATCTTTGCTTCTGGGATACTGGTCTTGTTGTTGGCATATATGTTGAAGCAGTCATCAAAACTGCAACATGAGCAAGGAGAGACAAGATGAAAAAGTTTCTTCCTTTGCATCTAGCTATTTTCAGTATTGCCTTATTTTGTGGATTGATTGCGCAACATGAATGGCATCTTCGAGATAGCCAAAGTATTTATGTGGAGCTGGCACCAGTAGATCCGCGATCAATTCTGCAAGGAGATTACATGGCGCTGAATTATGATCTGCATTTTAGTGCACTAGCAGCGGAGAATAGATCAGAACAATCAGAACCTAAAATCAGTATTCAAGATTTTGAAAACCAGTCCCGTGTACTAAGCTATGTACAGCTTGATGAGCAAGGAAAAGTGGTCAAAACCAGTTTTGATCGAAGTGCGCTGGATCAGCCACGCTCAGCGCGACTAATCCTGAAAAATCCACGGAATACCTTTGAAGGCTTATATCCGGCTGCCAACAGTTTTATGTTCGCTGAGGGACTTGAGCCTTGTTATCGTAATGCTAAATTCGCCGAATTAAAGCTAAAAGAAAATGGAGAAACTTTGTTGGCTGACCTGGTAGATCAAAATCTTAAGTCCTTAAACTGTGAGAACCGAAAAAGCTGGTGGCAGGGGCGTTAGTTTTATTTTAATCAGCCCATAAAAAAGCCCGCGAGAAGCGAGCTTTTGAGAATCTTGTTGAACCAGCTTAGGCAACCTGTACCGGAATGCAATTTGCAGTGTGATTCACAGTGTTATCCGGGTTGGCATAAACCAGACGTGGTTTATGAGCATTGGCTTCGGCTTCAGTGAAATCACCAAATGTTGCGATAATCACGATATCACCAACATCAGCCTGGTGCGCAGCACCACCATTCACAGAAATAATCCCTGAATTATCTTCACCACGAATGGCATAAGTAGTAAAACGCTTACCATTGGTCACGTTCCAAACATGAATTTCTTCGTATTCACGAATGCCAGCTAGATCCATCAAAACGCCATCAATTGCACATGAACCTTCATAGTGTAATTCTGCATGTGTAACAAAAGCGCGATGAATTTTGCATTTTAATAAACGAGATAGCATGGCTAGCGTCCCCTTAGTTGACCTAAGACTTTGATCTTATGGTTGAATCAATTTCTACGACACTGGATAAGTGGGTAGGCTTGCGCATTTTGCGCCTAAATGGCCAGCAAGGCAAGCGGAATTGTCCAGCAATTTATGAATGTTTAGTTCGGTTTATAAGCATTGATTTGATTCATTGCCTGTTGTACTTCACCGTTCACCAGCATTTTGGCGCGAGCAAGTGCATGGGCAATTGCATCGTCCATTAACTCTTGTTCACTGCTTGGTGCTTTACTCAGGACATGACCAGAAACACGGTCTTTAGAACCTGGGTGACCAATACCAATGCGTAGACGATGAAAGTTCGGACCGATATGCGGCACGATATCGCGTAAACCGTTATGTCCACCATGACCACCGCCAGTTTTCAGGCGAATAATGCCTGGATTCATATCCAGTTCATCATGGGCAATCAGGATTGATTCGGGTGCGATATTGTAGAATTTGGCGAAAGGAACAACACTTTTACCGGAAAGGTTCATGAATGTTGTAGGAAGAAGGAGACGGACGTCTTGACCTTCGATATTGCCACGACCGCTGAATCCATTGAATTTAGGGTCTTTTTTAAGGCTAATGCCATATTGATCTGCAAGGCGTTCTACAAACCAGAAGCCTGCATTATGGCGGGTTTGAGCATACTCAGAACCTGGGTTGCCCAAACCTACAATCAGTGAAATATTTGACACTAATCTACACCATTAACACTTATGCGCGTTTGAAGTCAGCGTGCATTGGAGTGTTTTTAGCTGGGTGACGTTGTAACGCTTGGATTTTAACGCTTTCAACTTTACCGTTTACATCAATTTCGATTACTTCTTCGAAGAATGAGTTGCTTTCTAAGAATTTAACAAGCTGACGAAGTTCAAGAGAAACAGCTACAGGAGCAGCTTCGCCACCATAGATGATCGCTGGAACTTTAGCAGCATGACGAAGGCGGCGGCTCGAACCTTTCCCTTGTTGTGCTACTTCACGTGCTTCTGCGTTTAATACGAAGTTTGCCATGATAGACATCCTATTTAAGTTTTAAATGAACCGGACCTGCGACCGATCCGGTGATAGAAAGCCCCGCCAAATGGCAGGGCTTTGGAAATTCAGCGCACTATTATAGATAAGAATCGAACATTGCGCTAATAGATTCTTCGTTGTTGATACGACGAATTGTTTCAGCAACCATGCTTGCAACTGAAACCTGGCGAATCTTGCCAAGAGCTAAAGCTTCTTCTGAAAGAGGGATGGTGTCAGTAACTACCAACTCATCGATCACAGAATTTTTCAGATTTTCAAGTGCTTTACCAGATAATACTGGGTGAGTCGCGTAAGCAACTACTTTGCGGGCACCGAAAGTTTTCAACGCATCAGCAGCTTTACAAAGCGTACCAGCAGTATCCACCATGTCATCAACGATCACACAGTCACGATCTTTCACATCACCAATCAAATGCATCACTTGTGATTCATTCGCTTTTTGACGACGTTTATCGATGATCGCCAGGTCGATATCACCCATCTGTTTCGCAACAGCACGAGCACGAACTACACCACCTACGTCAGGAGAAACAACCATCAGGTTATGATGCTGTTGTTGGCGTAAGTCAGCAAGCAGGGCTGGCGTACCGTAGATGTTGTCTACAGGAATATCGAAGAAACCTTGGATCTGGTCAGCGTGAAGGTCAATCATCACCACACGGTCAATACCTACAGTGGTCAGCATATCTGCAACAACTTTTGCAGTAATCGGCACACGGCTTGAACGGGGACGACGGTCTTGACGGGCATAACCGAAGTAAGGAATCACGGCAGTAATACGACCAGCACTTGCACGGCGTAACGCGTCAGCCATAACCAGGATTTCCATCAGGTTATCGTTGGTCGGTGCACAAGTAGGTTGTACGATGAATACGTCTTTACCACGAACATTTTCAGTGATCTCAACAGCGATTTCGCCATCAGAGAACTGGCCTACAGAGGCAGCGCCTAGAGGAATATGTAAGTGACTTACGACTTTTTGAGCGAATTGTGGATGCGCGGTTCCACTAAAAACGACAAGATTGGGCATGAAGCACCCTTGGCGGTTGGTATGTATGGAAGTAGATGGCAGGGGTAGCTGGATTCGAACCAACGAATGCCGGGATCAAAACCCGGTGCCTTACCACTTGGCGATACCCCTAATGCGGCAGAACTTTAATATTTTTGCGGTATTGTGTCAAGGTAAATTAACAGTCTTACAGCAAATGATGTTCTGTCTTTTTTCGAGAAAATGGCAGGGGCGGCTGGATTCGAACCAACGGATGCCGAGATCAAAACCCGGTGCCTTACCACTTGGCGACGCCCCTAGATTTGATGAACTGTAAGATGGCAGGGGTAGCTGGATTCGAACCAACGGATGCCGGGATCAAAACCCGGTGCCTTACCACTTGGCGATACCCCTAATACAGTACATCTACAGGTGAATAATGGCAGGGGTAGCTGGATTCGAACCAACGGATGCCGAGATCAAAACCCGGTGCCTTACCACTTGGCGATACCCCTATTGAACCTTGAAATGATGTAATGGCGATTCTTGCAGACTGTTCACCAGGTAAGATTTACATGGTGCATTCTCAAGAATGTCGGTCACATTCATATCATCAGTCACTTCGATAAAAACACAAGCACCTGTACCTGTAAGCTTTGCAACACCGAATTGATCGAGATATTGCATTGCCTCATCGACTTCTGGATATAGGCTTCGTGCCACTGGCTCAAAGTTATTTCCGAAATCAGATGGCTTTATCTGATAGGCGCAAAATTTAGAGGGCTTCGTGTCTCTTGTCAACGTTTTTTGTGAAAAAAGCTGTTGAGTGCTGATAAAACAGTCAGGTTTTAACACAATGAACTGTTTTTGATCTAAGTCTATGAATGTTAAGTGTTCACCAATACCTTCAGCCCAAGCATTGCGACCATGAACAAAAATAGGCACATCCGCGCCCAGCTTGACGCCGAGCTCTGCCAGTTGCTCAGAATTTAAGCCACAATGCCATAACTGATTCAGCACAATCAAGGTCGTTGCTGCATTGGATGAGCCACCACCAAGACCTGCACCCATGGGAATATTCTTCTCTAGTCGAATGATCAGACCAGAAGGCGTTTTGGCATAAGGCTGCAAAATCTGCGCTGCACGATAGATGAGATTCTGTTCCAAATTGACTGAGGCTAGACCTTCAATCTGAATCTGCTGATCATCTGTTTGCTCAAACTCTAGCCAGTCACACAAATCTATCAACTGAAAGATACTTTGCAGCTCGTGATAACCATCCGGACGGCGACCGGTGATATGGAGAAACAAATTCAGTTTTGCAGGTGAGGGAACACGAATCATCATAGGCTTGCATCAGACCAGTTAACGGTTTTGAATCACCATTGTAATACGGTTTTCACCCCCATTCTCAAGCGACTGCTTTAAAATCAAGCGGTTTGGAACAGTTGCCTGCTGGTTATAACTCAGATCTACCATCCAGCCTTGTTCAATAATCTGGCTGATACGCTGTGAGCTGTCTTTCTGGATCTGGGCTGATTGTGTCGCAGGACGTGCCTGTACCCAATCGACTAAATGACTAATCGGGGCTTGCCAGCCGGTTGCACGTTGCAATAGTTCTTCTGCCGTTGCTGCCTTGATCAGACCGGTTTTGGCACTATTCAACGTCACCTGACCAGGAGTACCTGAAATCTGGGTTTTTCCGGCACCTAAGATACCAGTCAGTTCAATATCAAACTCTTCCTGCTGCTGCACCCAGGTAAAAAAGGCACTGCCGCTTTGCTGAGGTGTACGTACCCCGATTTTACCTTGCAGCTGGAACTGGTTTTCAGCCTGTACCGATGGCGTGACAGGCGCTTTTTGCTGCACCATCTGCTGACAACCACTCATGAATAGGGCAGTAGAAGCAAGGAAACAGCAGCCTAAAGTACTTATGTTGTGCATAAAAGAATGGACTCGTTCAGGATTGTGGTGCTAACAATAGCGAATTAAGTTGGTTTAATTCTGGGTCATTTGGATGGTTTTGTTGTAATTGTTGTAACACTTGATGGAATTGTTGTAGATCGCCCTTCATATAAAGCGAACGTGCATAACGGACGCCAATTTTCGCACTTGGATTCAGTTCATAGGCTTTAAGCAGCACTTGGGCAGCCGTAGCAAAGTCATTTTGCAAATAACAGATATAGCCATAGGTATCCAGAATAGAAGCCTGTTCTGGTGCGTATTCCAGTGCCTGTTCAGCATAGCGCCGTGCTTCATCCAGACGGCGATTTTGTCGCGCCAGTGTATAGGCATAAGCATTCAGATAGGTTGGACTATTCGGCTCGATTTTAAGCAGGGTTTTTAACAGCTGATCTAGTTGATCACGGTCTTCATGCGGATCTAACAACAAGACTTGAGCATAGACCAGTTCCGGATCATCCGGCAGGTTTTTGCTGGCTTCTTCCAGAATTCGGATCGCTGCGTTCTTATTATTCATGCGTTTCAGAATATCCGCTTGAGCCAGATACAGGAAACTGGCATGTTGCGGATAATTGACCCGTTCCTGAGTCAGAAAGCGCAGCGCATCATGCAATTTATCCTGCTCGGCAAAGATCGCAATGATATTGCGTCGTGAGACCGTATACAGGCTGCCATCCACCAGGCGGTAATACGCCTTGGCGGTTTCATAATGCTGTTTGCGTTCTGCATTGACCGCCAGATAGTAATAGGCTTCATTCTGGTACTGAGCCGAATAACGGAGCTCAACCAGGTATTTTTCAGCTCGTTCATATTGCTGCAGGTCAATACTGGTCAGACCGGCAATAAACAGTGCTTCTTCGTGTTGTGGTGATTTTTTCAGGATCGTTTCTAGTTTCTGTAAGGCCTTTTCAGCTTCATTTAGCTTGATCAGGTATTTAACCTCAGCCAGACGTATATCCATGTTATTGCGATGTTTGCGACTGGCTTTCTCGTACCATTTCAGCGTTTCCGCATCATCACCCAATGCCGCCAACAGATTGGCTTTCATCAGGATATAACCAGTCGACTTTGGACGTTTTTTTAAGGCGCGATTAATAGTGTTGAGAGCCTGCTCTAACTGACCTTTTTGTGCCTCCAGACCGGCGACCAAAACCAGAATCGAAGGATTGTCTTTGGCTTTGCTAGTACTTAGAGCCTGAATTAAATATTCACGGTCATCCGGCTCATCCGGGGCAATCCCGGCCAGAATTTCTTCCAGATCGGCGTTATCATCAATTTTCAGGATCTTTTCCAGCGTTTCTGCCGCCAGTTCGTACTCATGCGCTTTTAAGGCAATATGCGCCAGATAGAATAATGCCGGCACATCCTGTGGTTCTTGAACGACCCAGTGGGTAGAAATATCCAGCGCTGCATTCAGGTCTTCATGTTCGAGGGCGATATTGAGTGCGCGCTGTTTAACCGCGGTGGAATTGCTTTTAATGGCCAGCACAGTATAGTTGTGTAAAGCGTTTGGAATATCGCGATAGGCGAGTGCGAACTCGGCTATCATACTTTGTTTTATCGCATCATAATTTTGATTTGCATGGTAAACTGCTTCTGCTGCATAAAGATGAGCAGTTGAAGCCATGCTAACCACCAGCAAGAATGTGGTAGAATATTGCTTAATGGTAGGGCCGTTTATACGGCTAGTTGTTAGACGCAATTTTTCTTTATCCAAGTAATGCTTTTTATGACACCGATGTTGCACAATAGCATAAATTTAGTGAAATGATGACCTGATATGTCTTTCTTTGCATTGGGTGTCAACCATCAAACTGCCTCTGTAGAGCTGCGCGAAAAGATTGCTTTTAACCCTGAAAAGTTAAGCATTTTACTTGCCGAGCAAAGCCAGCACCCTGTACTGAATGATATGGTGGTGGTGTCTACATGTAACCGGACCGAAGTTTACGCGATGTCGGACAATGTCGACATGGTGCTAAACTGGCTCGCCCAGACCAATGGTATTGATCCCAAGCAATTACAGAATCATGTTTATCGCTATGAGAATGCGCAAGCCGTCACTCATCTGATGCGTGTCGCCAGTGGTCTCGACTCCCTGATGCTTGGTGAACCGCAGATTCTGGGACAGGTCAAAACTGCACTCTCTCTTGCCAAAGAATCTAAAACCGTTTCGCAAAACCTGAATCGTATCTTTGAATATGCCTTTTATGCGGCCAAGCGTGTGCGCTCGGAAACAGCAGTCGGCAGTCATGCAGTATCGATGGGCTATGCAGTTGCACAATTAGCATTGCAAGTATTTAGCCGGCCTGAGCAGTTAACTGTAATGGTCGTGGCAGCCGGGGAAATGAACAGTCTGGTGGCCAAACATCTGGCAGAAATGGGCGTCAGAAAAATCATTATCTGTAACCGAACTCGTGCTCGTGCAGAGAATCTGGCGCAGGAAATTGCCCACCGTGCAGAAGTCGAGATTATTGATTTTGATCAGTTGGCAGCAAACCTGCATCGTGCAGATGTGATTTCCAGTTGTACCGGTAGTTTGCATCAAGTCATTCACTATCCGGATGTCAAAGCTGCCTTAAAGAAGCGCCGTTACCAGCAAATGCTGTTGGTCGATCTGGCTGTACCGCGTGATATTGATCCAAAAGTTGAAAAGCTGGATGGAGTTTATCTCTATGGCGTGGACGATCTGCAAAGCGTGATTGATGAAAACCTGGCGCAGCGTCGTCAGGCAGCGGTCGAAGCGGAAGTGATGGTCAATCAACTGGCGACTGAGTTGATCACCCAGCAGAAGGTGAGTGAGGCGGGTAGTACGATTCATGCTTACCGGGATTATGGGGAAAGCTTACGTCAGGAAGAACTGGCAACTGCTATGCAACGTATTGCCAAAGGTGAAAGTGCTGAAACAGTATTGGCCGAATTTTCTCATCGTTTGACTCAAAAACTTCTGCATCCGACCTCAATCATGCTGCGTGAAGCTGCCAAAGCTGAAGATCCAAGCTATTTTGAAATGCTACAGAACAGTTTACAGGACGTGGTACAGCATCGCCGTAAGGTTAAACATTAAAATGATGTTGGAATAACTTTCCGATATTTAAAAGGCGTTTAAAATAAACGCCTTTTTTATTTCTTGGTTTTTAATCTTCGAGTAAGGTCATGGAACGTTTTTTATCAATTTCATAAATCCGCATCTTGAGATTTTTCATCTCCGCGATGCTACTAAACTTTTTCGATTTTAATTTGTGTTGTAAGCATTGATATTGCAGCTTGATCGAGAAGTCTGCCGCCAGTTTATCTGCCTGCTCAGGAGAAGAGGTGTAATCGCTGACATTGGCATGTTGCAGGATATGCTGTAACTCATGATGATGTGCAGCACAGGCACCGAGTACATAATAAGTTGACAGTTCCGGGTCATCCGGCAATTCATCAAAAATCACATTAAATATATTCAGAATCTTGAATAGCAATTGATCTTCACTGACCAGTGCACGTAGTGGTTCAAAATGAATATACAGATAAGGATGATTCAACAGAATCGCAATGACATATTCTTCGGCATCAATTTTGGTGCTAAAGCTTAGAGATGCGTCATTATTGACTTTGGGTTGCCATTTGCGGCTAAAACCGAGTTTTTCCCGGAAGAACTGTTGCAGCAAATAACGAAATGAGCCAGCTTTTGGCAACAATTCGGTTAATTGACGCAGCTCGCCCATCACCTGACTTTTACCTTCAGGCGTTGCAATGTCGTGATTCTGGGTAAGATGAGCAAAGACAAAGTCAGAGAGTAGCGGTGCCTGATCCAGCAGACGGCGGAAATTTTCAATGCCTTCACGACGGATCAGAGAGTCTGGATCATGATCATTCGGTAGGACAAAGAATTTTAACTCACGCCCATCGTTCAGTAAGGGTAGAGCAATTTCCAGAGTACGGCGTGCAGCCTTTTGTCCGGCAGCATCACCATCAAAGGCAATGGTAATCCGGTTATTCTGCTTGAACAGAATATTTAGGTGATCAGTATTACTGGCCGTTCCCAAAGTAGCTACTGCACCATGAATGCCATATTGCTGCAAGGCAATGACATCCATATAGCCTTCCACCATCAGCCAGTCTTGAGCTTTCTGCTTGCGACCTTCATACAGGCCATACAATAACTGGTTTTTATGGAAAACTTCTGAATCGGGCGAGTTGATGTATTTCGGTTTGATCTCGTCATTCAGTGCACGACCACCAAAACCGACCACACGGCCTTTACTATCACGAATCGGGAAAATGACACGGTCACGGAGCAGGTCAAAATCCCGACCACTATCGCTAGTACGAATCAGACCTAAAAGTTTGAGACCTTCAATATCCTGTGGAAAGGCTTTTTCCAGATGTTGCCAGTCTTCCGGTGCATAACCGAGTCGCCAGTAGGCAATCGTTTCTGAGGTCAGACCACGCTGTTTAAAATATTGCTGGGCACTTGGACTGTTGGGTAGCTGACGCTCATAAAACTGCGCGATATTTTCCAGCAGGTCGTATAAGTTGCCATCTGCTTGTGCTTCTGCTGCAGGCATTTGCTCAAAAGAAGCAAAAGGGTCATCCGTATAAAATTCAGCTTCAGGTGTCTGAATTTCAGCAAATGGATCAAAATAAGCAGGTTGTTCGGATACTGGATTTATAGATGTATCCGCAGTTTTTGCTGGCGATGCTGCAACCGGCTTTGGTTTGGCTTCGCGTTTGTATTTTAAGCGGTTAGAATCTTTATTGTCTTTAGGCAGTTCAATTCCGGTCTGGCTAGACAGGTCTTTCATCACTTCAATGAAATTGCGGCTGCCAATATCCATTAAAAAGCGGATAGCATTGCCGTTGGCCTGACAGCCAAAGCAGTGGAAATACTGCTTGTCACGATAGACGTGAAAAGAAGGAGATTTTTCCTGATGGAAAGGGCAACAACCCGAATAGGTACGGCCAGTTTTTTTTAGTTTCACGTATTGACCAATCACATCGACAATATCGGTGCGATCGAGAATCTGATCAATCGTATGCTGAGGAATGGCCATGGTTTGCTAAGCTTCTCGTGCTGCGTTATTTAGGTGTTAAATCATTGAAAATTAAGAGCAGGATGATTTATCCAACGCTATAAATGAATTAATTGGTATAACCTGTTTGCACAATTTGTTCAAGCATTGCTCAGAAAATGCAAAAGGGCAAGTATGATAACTTGCCCTTTGCAAAAATGCACCTGTAACAGTTGGCTTATTCAGCAGTCGGTTCAGGTAGCTCAGTTTCAGAGGTTTTTGGACGATCGAGTAGACCAAACGTCATGCGATTGGTCAAACTGCGTTTTTCTGCCTGTGCTTCAGATGATTGGCTAGACGTATCGGTCACGGTTTTGGCTTCTTTACCGAAAATACCCAAAGTCGCACGGTTGAAGAAACTGCCTTCACTACGTGCTGCACGCAGGTTTACGGTACCATCGGCATTCACTAGACCTGGATAGTTCAGTTTCAGCACTTCGATATATTGCTGTGCTGTTGCTTTGTCACCTAGTTTGTCATAGCCATAAGCAACAGTTGCCAGTGCTTCTGGAATCTGTGGCGTTTGTGGGTAATGTTCAATCACCCATAAGCCACGTTCAACAGCAGCCAGATATGCTTTACGCTTGATATTAAAGCGAGCCGCATTCATTTCGCTTTCTGCCAGTTCCTGACCGATAAACTTCATACGCTGTGCAGCATCAACCGCATAGGTGCTTGATGGGTAGCGGCGAATGAAATCGACAAAATTCTGGTAAGCCACTTTCAGGTAGCTGACATCACGGTGTGACTGTTTTAGTGAGGTATAACGCAGCAGGCCATTATAGTTCTGCTCCATATTCGCTACGCCACGAATATAGTAAGCATAGTCGACATTTGGATGTTGCGGATTCAGACGGATAAAGCGTTCTGCCAGTGCCACTGCACCTTCATAATCTTTTTGCTGGAATTTGACATACAGCAGTTCCAGTTGCGCCTGCGGTGCATACTGGCTGGTTGGGTAATAGGTTTCCAGTGCTTCGAGCTGTTTTGCTGCATCAGTATATTGTTTGCGATCTAGCGCGTTCTGTGCTTTCTGGATATAAACCTGTTCGCTAGATTCTGGACCTTTGTCCACGACTTCTTTTTTTGGATTACTGCTACAGCCTACCATTGCCGATGCAATGCCTAACGTCACAGCAAGCATTGTCATTTTATAATGTGGTAGCGACATAAAAATTCCTCTGTTAATACGGGCAATGAGCTACAATTGCACTATTAAACCACTTTTGTCTGAATGAGCAAATGAGTCAAGCACAATCTTCCAATTCTAATATCCCTGATACTGATTTCAATTTACTTGAAGATTCTGAGGATGCAGATAACCATACTTCAGACGCAACTGCAACACGTTTATCGTTGCAATTTCAATTGGATGAAAGTTATATCGGGCAACGTATCGACCAGATTGCGGCCATGGTCTGGAGCGATTTTTCTCGAGAAAAGCTCAAGCAATGGATCAAAGACGGCAATTTATTAGTGAATGGTCAACCAGTTAAGCCGAAATTTAAAAGTGACGGTTTTGAAACCCTGACTTTAAACGTTGAACTGGAGGCACAAACCCGTAGTCTGCCTGAAGATATTCCACTGGATATCGTCTATGAAGATGATGACATTATTGTCATTAACAAACCAGTGGGCATGGTGGTGCATCCGGGTGCAGGCAATATGACCGGTACGCTGGTCAATGCCTTGCTGCATCATTATCCGAAATCTTCTGAACTGGCGCGTGCAGGTTTAGTACACCGGATTGATAAAGACACTAGTGGCCTATTGGTTGTCGCAAAAAATCTGGAAGCGCAGTTTGCGCTTAGCAAGCAGCTTGAGAAAAAGACCGTCTACCGTGTGTATGACCTGATCGTATATGGCAATATCATTGCCGGCGGTACCATTGATGAACCGATTAAACGTCATCCGGTTGATCGTGTGAAAATGGCAGTCCTGCCAGGCGGTAAGGAAGCGGTGACGCATTACAATGTGAAAGAGCGCTTCCAGCATTTCACCCGTATTCAGGCACGTCTGGAAACCGGTCGTACGCACCAGATTCGTGTGCATTTTAGTTACCTGGGCTATGGTCTGGTCGGTGATCAGGTCTATATGCCACGTGTGCGTATGCCAGCCGGTGCTTCGCAATTGCTGGATGACACCTTGCGTGGTTTTAAACGTCAGGCATTGCATGCAGCGACTCTAGGCCTGAAACATCCACGTACCAAAGAAGAAATGACCTTTAATGCGCCGTGGCCAGAAGACTTCGCCAATCTGGTTGAAGTACTACGCAGCGAAAACAAGGCCTATTAATTTTTCATTCTATTAGCAGTCATTAAAAGGGAAGCGACATGCAATTTGTACAAGGTTTGCCTCAAGGCGTTTATGTGGGTCAGACCCGTGTTCATCATGAACAGGTACAGCCATCAGCCCAGCCAGAGCTAGCGGGCTTTAACCTGGCTTTGCATGTCAATGATGATGCTGCGCGTGTACAGAAGCATCGCATTCAGCTGTTGAAAGATTTCCAGCCTTTTGGCGTGGACAAAATTACCTGGATGACACAGACGCATAGCACCATTTGTCATACTATCAATGAGCAGATGCCTTTTAAGGCATTGGTCGGTGATGGTCTGGTGACACAGCGCAAAGCTCATGCCTTAATGATGATGACGGCAGACTGCTTGCCGGTAGTGCTGGGTAATGCTGAAGGTACTGAAGTGGCCAATCTGCATGCTGGCTGGCGTGGGCTGGCAGGCGGTATCGTTGAAAATACCATTGCCGCGATGCAGACCCAGCCAACCTGGGCGTGGCTTGGTGCAGCGATCAGCCAGCCTTGTTTTGAAATTGGCGCAGAAGTAAAAGAAGCTTTCTGTTCCAAATATCCTGAACTGGACAGTGCATTTCAGGCAGGAGAACAGGCCGGAAAATACTATGCGGATCTGTATGCAATTGCGCGTTACATCTTGCAGCAGCAGGGTGTTGAGACTGTTTTAGGTGGCGATCAGTGTTCATATCGTCAGGCGGATGAATATTTTTCCTATCGCCGTGAAGCCAAAACCGGACGCATGGCAACATTCGTGTTTATGGCATGAAAATGTTAAACTTGATTGAAATTCTTGGTTTTTGATTGTTATGTCCCTATCTTCCCAATCTGTTGCGATTGTTTATCACAGTCCTTATGGACACACGGCTAAAGTGGCAAACTTCATTGCCGAAGGCGCACAAAAAACTGGTGTCCAGGTGCATATGATGAATGTGGAACAGGTGGATTGGGAGGTGTTGGACGCTGCCGATGCAATTGTATTTGGCTGTCCGACCTATATGGGTAGTCTGACTTCTGCCATGAAGTTATTTATGGAGCAGTCGTCCAAGCGCTGGCTGGCACGTAGCTGGCAAGGCAAGCTGGCAGCAGCCTTTACCAATGGTGGTGGCTTAAGTGGGGACAAGCTGGCTGTCTTGCAGCAGATTAATCTGTTTGCGATGCAACATGGCATGTTGTGGTCAGGTCTACCGTTAATGCCGACAGGTCGTGCCACTACCGATCTGAATCGTATGTCGAGCTTTCTGGGTCTCATGACCCAATCTGATAATGCGCCTGTTGAAGTGACACCACCGGAAGGGGATTTACAAACCGCGATCTGGTTTGGGGAATATATTGCCTTGACCCTAGCGCGTCTGAATCTGAAAGCCTAATTTGATCCATAAAAAAACCTCCATTAGTTGGAGGTTTTTTTATTGCTGGCATTATTTATGGAAAATACGCGCTTTATCACGTTGCCAGTCACGGTCTTTTTCAGATGCACGTTTATCATGTAACTGTTTACCTTTTACCAACGCAATTTCCAGCTTGGCATGTGGGCCTTTCCAGTAACAGGCCAGTGGTACACAGGAATAACCTTTCTGGTTAATTGCGCCCATGAGTTTTTCAATTTCACGGCGTTTCAGCAGCAGTTTACGGGTACGCGTTGCTTCAGGGACAACATGGGTAGATGCACTCAGTAAAGGCTGAATCTGTGCGCCGAACAGGAAGGCCTCACCATTTTTAAAGGTGATATAGCTCTCCACAATACTCATACGACCGGCACGCAGGGATTTTACTTCCCAGCCTTGCAAGGAAAGTCCAGCTTCAAATTTTTCTTCAATAAAATAATCGTGACGGGCACGTTTGTTCAGAGCAATCGTTCCGCCGTTATTTTTTTTAACTACAGTTGCTTTCGCCATAATCAGACACTTCCAAAGTTGTAGCTATTGTACCGTAACTTTTATTGAGTTGAAGTGTTTAAATTGATGGAGTTTCTTCACTAAAAAATGAAGATTTTGTTAAAATGGAAACTTACACAATAAACAGAGTACAAATGGATGACTAAAACTCGTGTAATTTATCCGGGAACTTTTGATCCGATCACCAATGGCCATATTGATTTGGTGACCCGCGCAGCAAAGATGTTTGATGAAGTTGTAGTTGCGATTGCCATCGGACATCATAAAAACCCGGTATTTAGTCTGGAAGAACGAGTTGAACTGGCCAAAACGTCATTAAGCCATTTGAACAATGTTGAATTTGTAGGATTTGATGGCCTGCTGGTGAACTTCTTCCGCGAGCAGAATGCCACAGCGGTATTGCGTGGTTTACGTGCAGTGTCCGATTTTGAGTATGAATTCCAGCTGGCCAACATGAACCGTCAACTGGATTCTCATTTTGAAGCGGTGTTTTTAACTCCTTCAGAGCAATATTCTTTTATTTCATCCACATTGGTGCGTGAAATTGCTCGTTTAAGAGGTGATGTGACCAAGTTTGTTCCGCCAAACGTGGTTGAAGCCTTTGAGCGTAAACTTCAACAAGGTTGGTAGAGTGTCTTTATATATCACCGATGAATGTATCAATTGTGATGTCTGTGAACCTGTCTGTCCGAATGAGGCAATTTTCATGGGTGACGTCATCTATGAAATTAACCCGGACTTATGTACAGAGTGCGTCGGGCATCACGACAAACCACAATGCCAGTTATTCTGTCCTGTGGACTGTATCCCGCTTGATCCGAACCATGCCGAGACGCGTGAGGAGCTTCAGGCCAAGTATGAAAAACTGACTGCTCAAAAAACATCAAGCAATTAGTCGCCAGATTTGGTACTATGCGGCTCGAAGTGAGCCAGACGATCGCTGCTGTGGAGATCTCCGTGATTGAAGCAGGGGAGGAAAGTCCGGGCTTCATAGGGCAAGGTGCCAGGTAACGCCTGGGCGGCGTGAGCCGACGGAAAGTGCAGCAGAGAGTAGACCGCCTTCATTATGGTTCTGAGCAATCGGAATCGGAGGTAAGGGTGAAAGGGTGCGGTAAGAGCGCACCGCATGACTGGTAACAGTTCATGGCATGGTAAACCCCACCGGAAGCAAGACCAAATAGGGATCCTTTAGGCATGGCCCATGCTGGATCCGGGTAGGTCGCTTGAGCGTATGAGTGATTGTACGCCTAGAGGAATGATCGTTCTCGACAGAACCCGGCTTATCGGCTCACTTCACCAAATTTTGATCAATCAGCACAATATGGGCTTGACGTTCTAAACAGAAAAACCCATAATGCGCGCACAGTTTAAGGCTATGTAGCTCAGTTGGTTAGAGCACCGCACTCATAATGCGGGGGTCACAAGTTCAAGTCTCGTCATAGCCACCATATTCTGAAAAAACCCACTCCGATTGAGTGGGTTTTTTTATGGCTTAATTTTGAGTTGTACTTGGAGGAAGAGCTGAAACACCTTACAATCGGTCAAATAAAACCATGACAAGAATATTGATAATGATAAAAAAAATCATCTTAAACATCTTAATTTTATATATTACTTTTCCTGTTTTTGCTGAAAATTCAATTCAATCATTGCCGTTTCAAAAAGAAAATATTTCTGCAACTGAAATAAGGAAAATTTGCCAACAATTAGAATCCGAATGTCATGAAATGAATGCTCAACTCTGGTCAGTCAGTATTGCAAAAAATAAATATTATTATTTGATAGAAGACAAATTACGAATCACACAGCTTGTAAAGCAGCGTGAGCAATATCGAATTATGGAGCACTGGGATTTGGATCAGCATCAACCTGTATTTGCAATTCAGGAGGATCATAAGTCGATCATTTATCTCCATCCTGCACTTTACCCTTTAAATAAGCATAGTTATGCCATTGCCTTGGTTTATGGCGGTATTTCAAACTCTCTGGGTGATGATAGGGGTGAGCGAAGTGTAGATTTTATTCAATTACTTCCAAAAGGAAAAACAAAACTGGTCTTTGAGCATTTACCTTTTTACCAATACCAGAATCAACTCTCCTGCTACCGAGATATGAAAGATGAAAAGAATAATTATTGTGAAGATCAGCAGGCGACCATACTTAAAATCAGCTATAGAGATGTAGGATTGGCTTATTATGAATGGCATCTAAGTTATTTGAATATAAACTGGCTTAAAAATAATAAAATCGATGAATATAAACAGCGGAGTTTGACGCTAATCCCTTTTATTCAAGTGCGTTAAAGGCATGCAGTAGCGATGTAACATCATCCGTCTGCAACTGCTCACGCATTTTTAAAAACTGCTTTTCATCCATGTCATAGAGCTTAAGGGAAAGCAGTTTTTTTATATCTTTTTCAGGGAAGCGGTATTTAATGATTTTCGCAGGTACACCACCTACAACAGCATAAGGTGGTACATCTTTGGTCACGACTGCACCTGTAGCAACAACAGCACCTTCACCAAGCTTTACACCCTGCATAATCATGGCACGAGAGCCAATCCAACAGCCATCTCCAATGACTGTATCACCTGCAGGCACAAAACTGCGTGTATCGAACGGAAACGCTGAGATCCAATCCGTACGGTGTAACTGGTTACCACCCATCATAATTACGCATTCTGCGCCAAAGCAGACGAAATTGCCGATATAGAGCTGATCGATCGGCTTCTCTGGTGTGGCTGGCTTGTCATGCAGATAACGCACCACACAACGCTCGAAACCTTGGTCCCAATAGGCTGAGTAATAACTGTAATTGCCCTTAATATGAATATTCGGATTCTTCACGGTTTTGGAGATGAATTCGAACTCGCACCAATGGTTCACAGGGGAATTAATCAACTTTTCAGCCATAACCGGGATACAAAAATAAGGAATACGCCATTATAGCGAATTGATCTTTAAGCTGGAGAACAATCCCATTCAACAACTGGCCTGATCAGGATTAAGTTTTATATGGCCTTAGCGGATTGAGGAATACGAGCAATGACTTTGATTTCGAAGTCAAAACCTGCCAGCCAGGTCACCCCCACAGCTGTCCAATTCGGATAGGGCCTTTGCGTAAAAATCTCGTTTTTAACTTTCATAATACTCTCAAATTGCTGTTCAGGATCGGTGTGAAAGGTGGTGACATCGACAATATCATCGAAAGTACAACCAGCCGCTGCCAATGTAGCAGCCAAGTTTTCAAAAGCTCGTTCTACCTGTTTCTCAAAGTCAGGTTCAGGACTGCCATCTTCACGGCTACCAACCTGACCAGAAACAAATAATAAATCTTCTGATTTGATTGCGGCAGAATAACCATGCTGTTCATACAAAGCATGGCGATTTTGGGGAAATATTGCAGTTCTAGTCATGATAATTCTCGCTCAATTTTAATTTATACGTATTTTAGAAAGCTGTTTAAATTTTCACATACGTAACGTATGTAAACATAATTGACATACGATGCGTATGTCAATTAAAATTTTCACAATGCTGATGGAAACAATATATGTCTGTACGTGAACAAAAAATGGCGGAAACCCGCAAAAAACTCATAGAAGTGGCACGTCGTGCATTTGCTGAATATGGTTATACAGACACTTCCATGGATAAGCTCACGGCAGAAGCAGGGCTAACCCGGGGTGCGCTATACCATCATTTTGGTGATAAAAAGGGCTTATTTGCTGCCGTGGTCGATCAGATTGATTCAGAAATGGCTGAATATGCCGGGCAACATCTGGAGCAGCCAGATGATCTGTGGGAAGGATTAATGCTTGAAGGGCGTACCTATATCGAACATGCATTAAATGCTGAGTTTCAACGGATTGTGCTACGCGATGGTCCGGCAGTATTAGGAGATCCCTCACACTGGCCAAGTCAAAGTAAATGCCTACAGTCGACACGTGAATGCGTAGAACAGTTACTGGCTGAAGGTAGATTGAAACCAGTCGATGCACTTGCTGCGGCAGTCTTGCTCAATGGTGCAGCAATGAATGCAGCACTGTGGGTCGCTTCTAGTGAGGATCCTGCACAGGTCTTACCTCAGGCTTTACAGGCATTTGAAGCCTTGGCATCTGGCTTCTTAAAATAAAATCGATGGGAATTTCTAGGCTCAATAAAAAACCCCTCATCTGAGGGGTCTTACAGCCTAAAATATCTAGTTAAAAATTAGATATATTCAACGCTTACAATTTCGTATTCGACTTCACCTTGTGGTGTCACGATTTTCACATCGTCGCCTTCGTTTTTACCCAGCAGGCCACGCGCGATCGGAGAGTTCACAGAGATCTTGTTGATCTTAAAGTCTGCTTCATCATCACCTACGATTTTGTAAGTTTTGCGTTCTTCAGTGTCTAGATTCTCAATAGTCACAGTGACACCAAAAACTACACGACCGTTTTGCTCCAGTTCTTTAACATCAATCACCTGGCAAGCGCCCAGTTTACCTTCGATGTCCTGAATACGGCCTTCACAGAAACCTTGCTGCTCACGCGCAGCATGATATTCCGCGTTTTCTTTTAAATCCCCATGCTCACGTGCCTCTGCAATCGCTGCAGTAATACGTGGACGATCCACAGTTTTCAGTTGGTGTAATTCTTTCTCTAAGGCAAGTTTGCCTTCGGGAGTCATAGGATAACGTTGCATAGTTGTCCCTCAGTAATAAAAATGAAAGTCTATAAATGAAAAAAAGCCCGCCACCGAGAAGGTGACGGGACTTCTCAGTAACGAATTAACCTACTGTTAAATCTTGCAAACGATATACATCCATTGGCAATTTAATTGCTAAAGCTTGGCATACAGCATCAGCACCATTCAGGGTAGTGGTATGGTATACCTTACCTTGAAGCGCAGAGCGACGGATCGAGAATGAATCCTGCTGAGCTTGTTTACCTTCAGTGGTATTGATAATGAGGTGAATTTCACCATTTTTCAAGCGGTCTACAATGTTTGGACGGCCTTCGGTTACTTTATTTACACGTTCACATTCAATACCTGCAGCTTTAATTACATCGTATGTGCCGCCAGTCGCAAGAATCTTGAAGCCAAAGTCAGCAAGCTGTTTTGCAATACCTACCGCACGTGGTTTATCAGAATCGCGTACAGAGATGAATGCATGCTTCACTTCGCCTTCAGTTGGCAGACCTGGTAAACGATCGTTAGAGCCTAGAACAGCTTTGTAGAACGCTTCACCAAATGTTTTACCAACGCCCATTACTTCGCCTGTTGATTTCATCTCAGGGCCAAGGATCGGGTCAACACCAGGGAATTTGTTGAATGGGAATACTGCTTCTTTCACAGAGAAGTGAGCAGGGATAATCTCTTTGGTAAAGCCTTGAGACTCAAGAGATTGGCCAGCCATACAACGTGCAGCCACTTTTGCTAAAGATTCACCGATACATTTAGAAACGAACGGAACCGTACGAGAAGCACGAGGGTTCACTTCCAGAATGTAAACGTCATCGCCTTTAACTGCAAACTGAACGTTCATCAAGCCCACAACGCCAAGCTCTTTAGCCATAGCGATGGTTTGACGACGCATTTCGTTTTGCACGTCTTCAGACAGTGAGTATGGAGGAATCGAACATGCAGAGTCACCAGAGTGAATACCGGCTTGTTCAATGTGCTGCATAATACCGCCGATCACCACGTCTTTACCGTCAGATACGCAGTCCACGTCAACTTCGATGGCATCGTCAAGGAAGTGATCGAGAAGAACAGGCGCTTCATTCGATGCTTGTACGGCATCACGTAAGTAGCGTTTTAATTCTTCGTCGTTATACACGATTTCCATCGCACGACCACCGAGTACGTATGAAGGACGTACCACCAGTGGATAACCCACTTTAGCTGCTTCAGCCATACCTTCTTCAGCAGATTTTACGATGCTGTTATTCGGTTGACGAAGTTGCAGGCGTTGAATCATTTGTTGGAAACGTTCACGGTCTTCTGCACGGTCAATCGCATCTGGAGATGTACCGATAATTGGCGCACCAGCTTCTTCCAAAGCACGAGCCAGTTTCAGTGGAGTCTGACCGCCGTACTGAACGATAATACCTTTCGGCTTTTCAGTACGTACGATTTCAAGAACGTCTTCAAGTGTAATCGGTTCGAAGTACAGACGATCAGATGTGTCATAGTCAGTTGAAACCGTTTCAGGGTTACAGTTCACCATGATGGTTTCATAACCGTCGTCACGCATTGCCAGGGCAGCATGTACACAGCAGTAATCGAATTCGATACCTTGACCGATACGGTTAGGACCGCCACCAATCACCATGATCTTGTCGCGGTTAGACGGATTAGATTCACACTCTTCATCATAAGTCGAGTACATATAAGCAGTATCAGATTCAAACTCTGCTGCACATGTATCCACACGTTTGTAGACTGGAGTTACACCCAGGTTCCAACGGTGCTTACGGAATTGTTTTTGTGAAATACCCATCAGGTTGGCAATACGGTGGTCAGATAAACCTTTACGTTTAAATGAACGGATATTGTCAGCGTTAAGATCACCAAAACCTAAAGATTTGATTTGTTCTTCAGTTTTAACGATGTCTTCGATCTGGATCAGGAACCAGCGGTCAATATTGGTTGCCGCAAATACTTCATCAAGCGTGAAACCGTGACGGAATGCATCAGCCACATACCAGATACGCTCTGGACCTGGAACTTTAAGTTCTTGAAGAATCTTCTCGCGTGCACCTTCAGTACCCACTTCGATTTTTTCATCAAAACCAGTTGCGCCAACTTCAAGACCGCGAAGTGCTTTGTTCACAGATTCCTGGAAGTTACGGCCAATCGCCATCACTTCACCTACAGATTTCATCTGTGTAGTCAGTGTCGCATCAGCTTGCGGGAATTTTTCGAAGTTGAAACGTGGAATCTTGGTAACAACGTAGTCAATTGCTGGTTCGAACGATGCTGGAGTTGTACCGCCAGTGATGTCATTCTTCAGCTCATCAAGGGTATAACCAACAGCCAGTTTCGCTGCGATTTTTGCAATCGGGAAACCAGTCGCTTTAGATGCCAGTGCAGATGAACGCGATACACGCGGGTTCATCTCGATGATCACCATACGGCCATCTTTCGGGTTGATACCGAACTGAACGTTAGAACCGCCCGTTTCAACACCGATTTCACGAAGAACTGCTAAAGATGCATTACGCATCAACTGGTATTCTTTATCAGTCAGTGTTTGTGCAGGCGCAACAGTGATCGAGTCACCGGTGTGTACGCCCATTGGGTCAAAGTTTTCGATCGCACATACAATGATACAGTTGTCGTTTTTGTCACGAACAACTTCCATCTCGTACTCTTTCCAGCCAATCAATGATTCATCGATCAATAATTGGTGAGTAGGAGAGAGGTCGAAACCGCGTTCACAGATTTCCAGGAATTCTTCACGGTTGTAAGCAATACCACCGCCTGAACCACCCATCGTAAATGATGGACGGATAATCACGGGGAAACCGAAGCGCGCTTGAATCTCAAGTGCTTCTTCCATAGATTCAGCAATCGCAGCTTTTGGACATTCCAGACCAATTTTACGCATTGCTTCGTCAAACAGTTTACGGTCTTCTGCTTTTTCGATCGCTTCTTTGGTCGCGCCGATCAGTTCAACGTTGTATTTTTCAAGAATACCGTTGGCATCCAGTGCAAGGGCACAGTTCAGTGCAGTCTGGCCACCCATCGTTGGAAGCACAGCATCTGGACGTTCTTTTTCAATGATTGCTGCAACAGTCTGCCAGGTAATCGGTTCGATATACGTCGCATCTGCCATTGCAGGGTCGGTCATAATGGTCGCTGGGTTAGAGTTCACCAGAATAACGCGGTAGCCTTCTTCACGAAGCGCTTTACATGCTTGAGCACCTGAGTAGTCAAACTCACATGCTTGACCGATGACGATCGGACCAGCACCAATGATCAAGATGCTTTTAATGTCAGTACGTTTAGCCATGATGCTTCCTTAATTACTTCTTAGATGCTTCGATAAGTTCGATGAAATGATCGAACAATGGTGCGCAGTCATGTGGACCAGGGCTTGCTTCAGGGTGACCCTGGAAGCTGAACGCAGGTTTGTCTGTACGATGGATACCTTGGTTTGTACCATCAAACAGTGAGCGATGAGTCACACGCAATACCGCAGGCAAGGTGCTTTCATCCACTGCGAAGCCGTGGTTTTGAGAAGTAATCATCACTGTACCAGTTTCGATGTTCTGTACAGGATGGTTAGCGCCATGGTGACCGTGCGGCATTTTTACCGTTTTAGCACCCGATGCAAGAGCAAGAATCTGGTGACCTAAGCAGATACCAAATACTGGAATTTCAGTTGTTTCAACAATTGTTTTTACAGCTTCAATTGCGTAGTCACATGCAGCTGGATCGCCAGGACCATTTGACAGGAATACGCCATCTGGATTTAACGCAAGTACTTTTTCAGCAGGAGTTTGTGCAGGCACCACAGTCAATTTACAGCCGCGGTCTGCGAGCATACGCAAGATGTTGGTTTTGACACCGTAGTCGTATGCAACCACATGGAATTTAAGTTCAGGTTGAGTAAAGCCTTTGCCAAGTGCCCATGAGCCTTCAGTCCATTCGAAACCGGTCGGATCACAGCATTCTTTCGCAAGGTCTAAACCACTTAAACCACCGAATGCACGTGCTTTTTCGACTGCTTCTTCTTCAGTGATGTTTTCACCCGCAAGGATACAACCGTTTTGTGCACCTTTATCACGCAAAATTCGAGTTAATCGTCGCGTGTCGATGTCAGCAATGGCAACTACATTGTGCTGTTTTAAATAATCACCGAGTGATTGATTCGCACGGAAGTTACTATGTAGTAAAGGAAGGTCACGGATAATTAAACCGTTTGCCCATACTTTATGAATACGACCTGATTCAGCGTCTTCTTCGTTGCAACCTGTGTTACCGATATGTGGGTAAGTTAGCGTTACAAGCTGCTGTGCATAACTAGGATCAGTCAAAATTTCTTGATAGCCAGTCATGGCAGTGTTGAAAACGACTTCACCAGTCGTACAACCCGATGCGCCAATTGAAGTACCTTTAAAGATAGTTCCGTCGGCAAGGGCTAAAATTGCTGGGGTGCTCAAACCAAAGCTCCTGAAATTTAGGCTGTAAAAAAGCGAGTAGACGAAAAAAAAGGAAGGTTAATTTTTAAACCTACCCTCCTATGTCTGCTCGCTTGAACTTAACACGGCATTATACGCAGAACCACCCCCTAAGTCCAATAGCTTTACAGCAAAAGTATGAGATAAATGGCTTGCTTTTTGCTTGAAAGTCTGTTTTACGAACAACGTAAAAAAATGTAAGCAATTAAGAATTGTCTAACAAATCAAATCTTAATTTTTATCAAAACTACTAATATGGATGAGTCGTAATATAACTATAGGAATAAGACACATGACTACAGCAGCGAAATCTTCCCAATCCAAGAAAAAGATCAATACCGTGGTTTCAGAAACGACTGAACAGCTTGAAAAAGTAGCAGCTGAAGCCAAAGAACAGGTGGTAGAAACCATCGAAGAAAGCAAAGAGAAGCTTGAAGTCGAAGCGAAACAGCTGGGTGATACTGTTCAGGAACAGTTACGCCAGTTAAAACAGGATCTGTTACAACGGATCGATACTCTGAAAGAGCAGTTATTTGGTTCACAAAAAGAACTGACTGAATTAACCAGTTTTATCAAAACCGAATTTACCGCAGTAATTGAAGACTTATCCAATATGGGTAAGGAACTGAAAGAAGATGTCAGCCAGATCTCGACCAAACATAAAGAGCATCTGACTGGTACATTCAAGCGCTCAAAAGACAGCACCATTGAAGTCCTGAAAAAGGTCAAACCCATGGTAAAAGCTGAAAGTTCAGAAAAAAGCCCTGAGCTGAAGAGTTAAGGGAATACGCTGACTTAAATTGCATGAAAGGAGAACTGGATACGTTCTCCTTTGTCTTTTTGAAGCAAAACGGACTCACAATAATAATGAAAGGGGGTCACGATGCAGCAGCATTATTTTATAGGTGTACTTTTTTTACTGACGCTGATTATGATGCTTAATCTGGTAAGTTGGTTAATGCGTACACTTTATCTCGGTGTGATGATGTTATGTCTGGGATTCTTTGGACTAACTTTTGGAACGATTATCCTGATCATCTTCACGTTAACTGTAATTTTTTATGCCGCGGTAAAATCAGTACAGGATAATTACCGTCTACATCACTAGAATATCGAAAACAATTAAAACGAACTCTTAGTCTATCAGCTTAAATAACGTTTAAATCATTATCAAAATAGCCAGCCCTAAGTATAGAGAGCAGGCTAGTTGTATCAATTTAATATTGACCTGAATCCACGTAATTAAAATACAGGCAAATATTTTTTAAAACTATAATAGTGAGCTTTGAGCGGATGAGCCGAAAAAGCCCATAAAAAAACGTGAGACTTTAATGCTCACGTTTTTTAATATCTTTTTTATCCAGCAAATACTTTTAATCTGCATTAAAAGACATGCAGCCAATCCCGTTTATTGTGGAAGTCTGCTTCTGGGCTGCTGTGCTGCATCGCAAAGTATTGATCACCTTGTGAGGTTTTTAATACTGCTGTCAGACCAATAAACAGGTCTGCCCATTTAAGTTTATGCTCAACCATAAACTCGGTCAGATCCAGACTGACATTAAGACCATAATGGGTGCGTTTAAGCTGATTCAGTTCGATATCGTATGCAGCAGGTGGCGGCATATCTTCCGGATAGCGATATTCCTCAAACTGATAGGCTTGCCAGGCCTGAGAGGGGGAGAGATTGATTTCGCGATAATAATCTTCACCCTGAACCCCGATAAAGATTTCAAAGCAGGTCTGTTCCCACAAAAAATCACGACGGGGATGTGCAGTAACCATTTCTGGCCACAGCACGTACTGGTTGGGATCGCGCAACCAAAATCCGACATTCAAGCTGCATGGATTTTGCTGTTCGATGGCACCGACCAATGAGATTGCCTGAAAACGGCGATCAAATGCGCTGAGTTCGTAACTGGCCATAAATCCTGTACTTAGTTAGAAAGATGGGCAAAACGGACAAGATTGGATAACTTCTGGTTTTGCTTTGGAGCTTTCTTGTAAAGCAGCGCAATTTTACCAATAGTTTGTACCACTTCAGCACCTGTAGTTTCTGAAAGTTCAGCAATGAGTGCTGCACGTGCTTCACGGTCTTCAGCCACCACTTTTACTTTAATGAGTTCGTGATCATTAAGTGCACGATTTAGCTCTTCAACTACAGATTCAGTTAAGCCTTTGTCACCAAGCATTACAACTGGGTTTAATGCATGTCCAATTTGACGTAAACGCTTACGTTCCTGAATAGATAAAGACGCCATGAGAGATAACCTGATTTTTAAAACGGCTTAGTATAGCAAAAGCGAAAAACAAACGCTGTAAATTCTCAGGAAATAATCACTTGTAAATAATCGTAAATGACACCGGAATACTCAGATTTAGATACACATGTATACTGCAAAAAATGTGTTTTTCACGTACAATGAATCATTAGAAGTTTTTTTTATTTAGAGAGTTATGGCAACACGCATTACCAACCAAAAGTTATCTAAAAGTAGTCGTGCGTGGATGAGAGAGCATCTTGATGACTTTTATGTGAAAAAAGCACAAAAAGAAGGTTATCGTGCCCGTGCTGCGTACAAGTTGCTAGAAATTCAGGAAAAATACGGCATTATCAAACCCGGCATGACGGTAGTGGACTTGGGTGCTGCCCCAGGAAGCTGGTCCCAGATTGCCGGCAAACTGGTCGGTGATAAAGGTCTGGTGATTGCATCAGACATCTTGGAAATGGATGCGCTACCTGATGTGACTTTCTTGCAGGGCGATTTCCGTGAACAAGAAGTATTCGATAAATTGTTAAATATTTTAAACGGACGCACAGTAGACGTTGTAATTTCAGATATGGCCCCCAATACATCAGGTAATAGAGCTGTAGATCAACCACGTCAGATTTATTTGTGTGAACTTGCTCTGGATTTTGCCAACAAGGTACTCGGTCCGAAAGGACAGTTTGTAGTGAAAGTATTCCAGGGTTCAGGTTTTGATGAATTTCGTAAAGAAGTCGTTAACAGTTTTGATGTATTGAAGACGATTAAACCTGCTGCATCACGTGCCCGTTCCAAAGAAGTGTTTTTGGTCGGACAGGGACGCAAGAAGGCTTTGAAATAAAGTTTACTTGCCAACACGTTAAAAATTGTGCATTTTGTAGGTTTTTACATTATTGCAAATTGATTTGCAGCTTATTGATTAAGGTCACCCTTCGAGGGCATGATCAAATTAGATTGGAATGGGAAATAAAGCTTTGAGCGATCTTTTTAAGAATGCCGTATTGTGGCTCGTGATACTGGGTGTGCTGGTGTTAATCTTCAGCAACGTCAGTGACCGCAATCAACCGACTACAATGAACTATTCGGAGTTTGTTGCCGCGGTCAATGCTGGCCAAATTAAACAAGTTACAATTGATGGCGAAAGAATTCGCGGTGAAAAATCAAACGGTTCAGAGTTTGAAAGCATTCGCCCGGCAGTTCAAGACCCAGAACTGATGCCAAGCCTGATTAAAAATAATGTAGTCGTTGAAGGTGAAGCGCCTCAACGTCAAGGTTTGCTCATGCAATTGCTGATTGCAAGTTTCCCTGTGCTTCTAATCATTTTGTTATTCATGTTCTTTATGCGCAACATGGGTGGCGGTGCAGGCGGCAAGAATGGCCCAATGAGCTTTGGTAAATCTAAAGCGAAAATGCTATCTGAAGACCAGATCAAAGTAACATTTACTGATGTGGCGGGTTGTGATGAAGCAAAACAGGAAGTAGTCGAAATCGTTGACTTCCTGAAAGATCCTGCAAAATTCAAACGTCTGGGTGCGACTATTCCTAAGGGCGTCCTGATGGTAGGTCCTCCAGGTACAGGTAAAACCCTGCTGGCTAAAGCCATTGCAGGTGAAGCAAAAGTTCCATTCTTTAGTATCTCAGGTTCTGACTTCGTTGAAATGTTTGTCGGTGTCGGTGCATCACGTGTACGTGACATGTTCGAACAGGCAAAACGTCATGCGCCATGTATCATCTTTATTGATGAGATTGATGCAGTCGGTCGTCATCGTGGTTCAGGTACAGGTGGTGGTCATGATGAACGTGAACAGACTCTGAACCAGATGCTGGTAGAGATGGACGGTTTCGAAGGCAATGAAGGTATTATCGTCATCGCTGCAACTAACCGTGCTGACGTACTGGATAAAGCCTTACTTCGTCCAGGTCGTTTCGATCGTCAGGTAATGGTAGGTCTGCCAGATATTAAAGGTCGTGAGCAAATCCTGAATGTACACTTGAAGAAACTTCCTTCTACTACTGGTGTAGATGTCAAAGTTCTTGCTCGTGGTACGCCAGGCTTTTCAGGTGCACAGTTGGCCAACCTTGTAAACGAAGCGGCATTATTTGCTGCACGCCGTAACAAGAACACAGTCGACATGCATGACTTTGAAGATGCGAAAGACAAACTGTACATGGGTCCTGAACGTAAATCGATGGTACTTCGTGAAGAAGAACGTCGTGCTACGGCTTACCATGAAGCAGGTCATGCGATTGTTGCAGAAATGCTTCCAGGTACAGACCCTGTGCATAAAGTCACCATCATGCCGCGTGGCTGGGCATTAGGTGTCACCTGGCAGTTGCCTGAATTTGACCAGACTAGCCATTATAAAGACAAGATGTTGAATGAACTTTCAATCCTGTTCGGTGGTCGTATCGCAGAGGAAGTCTTCATTAACCAGATGTCGACTGGTGCTTCGAATGACTTTGAACGTGCAACTAAAATGGCACGTGCAATGGTGACCAAATATGGTATGTCAGACAAGTTAGGTGTCATGGTCTACGAAGATGACTCTCAACAGTCTTTCATGGGTAGCATTGGTACCCGTACGATTTCTGAGGCCACCCAACAACAGGTAGATGCGGAAGTTCGTCGCATTATTGATGAGCAATACAAGGTTGCGCGCGATATCCTTGAAAACAACAAAGATATTGCCCATGCCATGGTGAAAGCGCTGCTTGAGTGGGAAACAATTGATCGTGAACAGATTCGTGACATTATGGAAGGTCGTGAGCCAAAACCACCTAAAGTTTATGTTTCAGACAATCCAGTGATTGATGTAACACCGACTGATGGTCCAATGACTCCTCCGCCATTACCAGCGAACTAAGTTAAAAATTAAAACCACCTTCGGGTGGTTTTTTTATGGCCATTGTTTTGTCATATCTAGTTGAATGCTATAGTCAATTCATAAAAATCACTGAGTAAAAATAAGAATGACTTTACCTGTTCTGGAATCCAGTATTTATCAGCTACGTTTGGAGCCACTGAGCTGGGAACATTTTGCAGACTTAGAAAATGCATGTGCCGAAGGGGACTTGGGGGAAGTGTTATATAATTCGGTACCTTACCTACATAAACTTAAACACTACTTTACCCAAGCTTTTGAACAGCAGTCCAAAGGTGAAAGAATGGCTTTTGCTGTGATTGATCTGAATTCGGGTCGCGCTATTGGTACTACCAGTTATCATGATATCAAGCCGGAAATTCCACGTGTTGAAATTGGCTTTACCTGGTATGCCAAACCTTATCAACGAACCTATGTAAACCGGGTCTGTAAATATCTTTTGCTGCAGCATGCATTTGAAGAGCTGAATGCTCAAGTGGTAGGCTTTCGGACTGATCATCTGAATCTTAAAAGTCAAAAAGCTATTGAAGCTCTGGGTGCCAAACAGGATGGCATCATTAGATGTCATATGCTGCGTAAAGATGGCGTGACATTCAGAGATAGTTATATCTATAGTATTTTAAAAAGCGAATGGGTTGATGTAAAAGCGTTACTGCAATCCAAGCTGATGCAATATTCCAATAAGAACTATTTTGAAATCTAGCTATTGAATAGATTGAGCTTTGCTTTATTGATCTTTCCATAAGACAATACCGGGGTTATTGTGAACTAGGATTGAACCATGCAGCTGAAGCCACTACGACCACAGATCTGGACTTTCGGTCATTTGAAACTGGATTTGTCTCAGCCGCATGTGATGGGAATTTTAAATGTGACTCCGGATTCCTTTAGCGATGGGGGGCTGCACAATCAGAAAGATCAGGCAGTAGTAAAAGCCCTGGAAATGATTGCTGATGGTGCCACCGTAATTGATGTGGGTGGTGAATCTACACGTCCAGGTGCATCAGTCGTGGAAGTTGAAGAAGAAATCCGTCGTGTTGTGCCTGTAGTTGAAGAACTGGCCAAGCATGATGTGATCATCTCGATTGATACTTCACAGCCAGAAGTGATTAAAGCAGCCGTCAAGGCGGGTGCACATATCTGGAATGATGTACGCGCGCTCAATCGTCCACAAGCGTTAGAGACGGCAGCAGAACTGAATATTCCGGTGATCATCATGCATATGCGTGGTGAGCCGACTACGATGAATAATCTGGATCAGTATGATGATGTAACTCAGGATGTGATTCGGGAACTGTCACAACGGGTTCAAGATGCTCTAGATGTCGGTGTTAAAGCTGAACATATCATGATTGATCCTGGTTTTGGATTTGCAAAAAATGCCCAGCAAAATTTAAAGCTGTTGCAAGAGTTTTATAAATTGACAGAAATGGGCTATCCGATTTTGTCTGCTTTATCCCGCAAACGTTTTATTGGTGCTGCTCTGAATGGTGCAGAACCACAAGCACGTGCAGTAGGTTCGGCTGCGGCGCATTTGCTGAGCATTCAGCAAGGTGCCTGTATGGTTCGAGCACATGATGTCAAGGTAACAGCAGACGCCATCAAAATCTGGAAAGCTATGCAAAATGCCTAAATCTGGGCTGAAAGACATATAGGAGCACAAGCTGTTTGGCTTTTAAACAGCAATGTGCTATACAGGCACGCTTAAGTTAGATTGTCATCTTTTAGAGTGCCTGTAATGTTTGCAGATTTACTTCTCCCCATGTTCGATGATGAATATTATCCCGATATTCTGGTTGCAGAAATCAAGCAACACATCGAACGTTTTGCTTCAAAAGTATCTAAATCCGGTTTATCAGATCAGGACGTGTACCAGCTAGCGCATGAGACTGTGGCAGACATCAATGCCATGAAGCCGCAGTTTGAAGATCTGGATTCGTCTCTGGATGATACTGCCGCAGACTATATTGCCGAGGCCATGATGATGGTCGTGCAAGAACAGGGTCTGTTTGATATTGAAATGGAAGAACTGGTCGTTAACCGCGAATGGTAAAAAAAAGCCCTGTTAAACAGGGCTTTTTTTAATGATCTGAAAATACGTCTTTTAAATTTTTATAATGAATTTCATCCAGTAGTTTCTGTTCTTCCAGCATGCAGCTATGATGTAAATCCAGATAATACTGTTTTAAATCTTTTTGATAAGGCACCGGTTCCGGCTCTTTGCTTTGCGATTGCTGATAAGACCAGTAAGCCAGCTGACGGATTTTCTGCAAACGTACCAATAGGGTGCTGCGAGTCGAAACTCTAAAGCAGGGCTCAACTAAAACCGGTACGAGGCTACTGAAAGCAAGCAGGGCCAAGCAAGGCAAGGTAATAATTGCTGAGTGAAAATACTGATAATTTATAAATGACAGAATCGCAATCAGGGTTTGCATATACAGGCAGAGTTGCAAACGCTTGGCATAGCGGGCAGAACTGTATTTCGCCTGAAACTGGGCACGCCAGATATAAGGATAGAGCATGCCGATCATGACAATAGTACCTGCACTGAGCGCCTGATATTTTGAAGTGACAAAGTCAGGATAAAACGGCAGTGAAAAGCACAGGCAACAAAATCCTGTGATCATGATCAGAATACCAATACGTAAATACAGATAGAGATCAGTGGTCTGGTTCAAATATTTATAACGGCCATAGCTGAGGCTGCAAAAGAATGCATCAGGATGGCGTAATTGCAATCTGGCTAGATCAAAAGAACGGGATGCAGACATGGGAAGGGCACATTCTATTGGTGATAATCACGCATAAAAAAACCAGCTGAATGCTGGAGATTTTCATTGCACCATTCTAATCAGAATTAAAATGGTGCCCGAGGCCAGACTCGAACTGGCACGCTTTGTGGGCGGGGGATTTTAAATCCCCTGTGTCTACCGATTTCACCACTCGGGCATGTGCGCAATAATAGAGGACGAAATAAAGCTTGGCAAGTAAATTTCAATACGTTTGCTTTATTTTCAAGCAATTCAGTAGTTTAAATTAAAAAATTAAATCCATAGTGCTAGATGATAAGCGTGAGAAGTCATGTAATTTTCTATTTCAGGCCGTGATTCATAAAACATTTACAGGTGCTCGTCCAGATAAGTATCGATATCGATGTATTTAATCTTCTTGCACTGCTCATGTTCCAGTTTAAACAAGCGGGTATGTAAATCCGCATAGTGCTGAAGCTGATTTTTCAATTCTTCATTTGGGGAGGTCGGCTTGGAATGAAAAAATAATTTCAGACGTAGTTTCCAGGTTTGTTGATAAGCCCAGAAACAGATGCGACGTAACTGCTGCAGTTGATATTGTTCAGTGCTATTGGTAGCAGGGCGGAACATATTTTCTTTATAGAACCGTACAAAACCAAAACTGATCCCGAAAAAGAATAGAATCCACATGGTCATACTGCTTTGTAGAAAAACCAGATTCAGCGCTTCCAGCACAATGACTACAGTGAGTTTAATCGGTGTATGTCTTAAAAACTGATAGAGGGAATGGGAAGAATGCCGGATCTGCTTGATCACCAGTGGAAGCACCAGCATCAGAAATAGCAGAATAGTCAGAATTGCATAAGCTTGCGCCTGAAAGTCTTGGGCAGTTGATAGCTTAGAGGAATAAACATCTTTGAGAACCAGACTAATCGGTACAAAGATCATGGCAGCCAGCACCCAGGGAATCAGTTCCTTGAGATCACTTAAAATACCCTTGGTCTTGATCTGGCCATAAAACAGATAATTTCTTTTGAAGGCAGCCGGATAAAGCAGTTTAAGTTGCTGCAATAAAAGATCAATCTGTTTGGTTTGCATAATAAAAAGTAAATAAGAAACTTGCCGCCTACTATAGCCAATTTACGCCAGAATGATAGAGATGACCCGGATTTTGCAATTATTAGAGTTGAAGCTAAAGATTTTAATTTTTTAGTAAGGATTTATGCGAAAATAGTCCATTGCATATTTATTTTTTAGGGACAGTTTATGACTGATCAATCTCCTGCGACGCTAAGCGACATCGAAATTTTAGACATCCTTCAAACCATGAAGAATGATGAGCTAGATACGGAAGCAAAAGAAGTCATTCGTCAGGGTGGTAAAGCGGGTCGTCAGGAAGCGCATAAACAGGCGCTGGTTGTATTGAATCAGTCATTTGAAGAAAAATTTGTTGAAGCAGTTTCTCTTGCTCTCAATCTGAATGAAGCACAAATCAAAAAAATCCGCTATAAGAAAGACCGTATCCGTATTTTAAAAGCGCGTGGTATTGATTACCTGGCAATTGATGGCGCGGAAACTGCCTTTGTGCTGGCACAGATTGCGCAGGCCATTCTGCGTGAAGATGCAGTCGTCACTCATGACCTGCATAATATTTTCCCATTCTGGAAAGAAGGCTGGCCAATGGTGCAATTTGATAATGCCTACAAAATCTTGCAGGAAGATATCCAGATCCATTATCAGGCAGTCCTTGAAGCACTTCTATCAAAAATTTAAGCTGAATTGAATGAATGTAAAAAAGCACCTTCGGGTGCTTTTTTAATGAGAATAAAATAGGGAAAGCAGCCAGCGCACAGGAAGCATAAACAGCCGCCACCAGGTGATGAGCGGATAATAAAAATATTCGCCTATTCTTAAAGTCGAATCAAACCCTTGCCGACGCCGCTCAAAAGGATAGGGAGTCAGCCAGATTGAAAGTAAAATGAGCACAATTGCTAGGATCAGAAATATAGGCTGTTGATCTTGCATAAAGAAGAAATAGATTAAATATAAGGCCGAATAAAAACTCAGACAGGCGAGTAGCGCAGCAATATTCATAAAAGTCTCATTATTATTGTTTTTCGATTTTTAAAAAAATTGAAGAAGAACCAGATTATTCTGATTCTTCTGTCGGTGGCTTTTTCACTTCTAGCATACGTGTAACCAGTAACTGGTCAATCTTGAAATGATCAACATCGACAACTTCAAACTTATAACCCGCATGTAGCACAATATCTGCAGGACGTGGAATCTTGCGCAGCTTGAACATCATAAAACCAGCCAGAGTTTCATAATTCTCTTCATCTGGCATTTCATCAATTTCCAGCGCATGTTTGATGTCTTCAATAGGCGTACTGCCATCAATCAGCCATGAATTGCTGTCACGCTTAATGATCTGCTGGTCTTCTTCCAGGGGAGTAACCCAGTCGCCCATCACGGTAATCATAATGTCGGAAAGGGTAATCACACCTACGACCAAGGCATATTCATTAATAACGACGGCGAACTTTTCCTTGGTTGAACGGAAGCGATCCAGTAATTCAGATAGAGTCAGTGTATCTGGAATGGTTAGAACCGTACGGATGGTATTTTCATTTAACTGAAGTAAAGACTGATTATTCAGAATACGAACCAGAATATCTTTGGAGTCGACATATCCAATCACATCGTCGATATTTTCATTACAGACCAAAAACTTGGAATAAGGAAATTCAGCCAGTTTTTGACGAATACTGGCTTCTGATTCTTTCAAGGTAAAGAACACCACATTTTCGCGAGTCGTCATACTGGAAGGAACATTACGTTCTTCAAGCTCAAACACATTCTCAATAAAGTGATGTTCCTGTTTCTGTAACACACCTGCCTGAGCACCCGCATCCATTACCGCAGAAATATCCGCAAAGGTAATATTGTCGTCTCGGATGGTATTCACTTTAAATAAGCGGAACAACAGGTTCGCAATGGCATTGATGAACCAGGCCAGTGGTTTACAGATTTTGATAAATACCTGAATTGGATTAATCACCGAGACAGAAATTTTTTCTGGAGCGATCATGGCCAGACGTTTCGGCATCAAGTCCGCAAACAGAATAAATAATGAAGTAACTGCAGTGAAGGACAGGCTGAACGCAATCGTTTCAGTCCAGGGACCTTGATAAAATCTGGAAAGTAAATTGATGATATAAGGGCGGAAGGCGCCTTCACCTAAAATACCGCCTAAAATGGCAACGGCGTTTAAACCAATTTGGGAAGCTGCAAAAAAGTCAGCAGAGTTTTCTTGTAAATCTAAAACTTTTTGAGCGCGAATATCTCCCGATTCAGCCAAAATTTTTAATTTGACCTTACGGGCACCTGCAAGCGCGATTTCTGTTAATGATAAAAAACCGGCCCCCGCGATGAGTAATAAGATAATCACGATGTTTTGAAAGAGGCTCACGAATCCACCTGTGGATTAATATGATCTAGCTAAAAATATTTTTAACACAAAAAAAGACTTGAGGTACAAATAAAGCAACTCAAGTCTCTAGAGTATAAGCTTAAAAATGAGCAATTTAGCTAATATTCAATTTAATAATGCGAAAATTGCGAATTATTCATTAAAAATTCACGATTTTCTTCTTCGATCATCTGACGCGCTACATACAGAATTAGCTGACGTAACCAGCGATGGGCGGGATGATGATGCAATAAAGGACACCACGCCATCTTCAATTCAAACTCAGGAATATAGAATGGTGGATCTTTAATGAGTAAGTTCTGGTTTTTGGCTTGCAGACGTGCAATACGGGTCGGTAGTGTTGCGACAAGATCTACATTGGCAGCCAGAAGACCGGGCATCTGATAATGACGGGTAAATACCGAAATCTTACGTTTTTGGCCAATACGCTCAAGCGCCTGATCAATCCAGCCGAGACCCGCCTGCTTCTCAGGATTCACCCCAAAGCCAACGCCCATACCGGTTTTCGATACCCAGATATGCTGTGCATCGAGATAGCTTTTCAGATTCAGGTTGCCCGCAGCTGGATGCTTGTTATTTAACAGGCAAGAAAAACTATCGCGCCAAACCAGTACCTGATGGAAGCTTTGCGGAATTTCATTAAAACGGTTAATCGCCAGATCAACTTTACCTTGTTCCATGTCACGATAGGACACATCACTTGGCGTTAAGAAGTCGAGCACCACATTCGGTGCTTCTGAACGCAATGCTTTCACCAGGCGTGGTACCAGCGTGGCTTCAGCATAATCTGAAGTCATGATGCGGAAGACACGGTTTGAAGTATAAGGACGGAATTCAGTACGCGGTTCCAGAATCATGGAAAGATCCGCTAAGGCATCGCGGATACGAGGTTGGAGTTCTAGTGCACGTTCTGTTGGGGTCATACCTTCAGAAGAGCGAATCAGGAGGGGATCATTAAATAAATTTCGTAAGCGACGTAAAATGTTACTCATCGCAGGCTGGGTTACCCCAAGTTGTTCTGCAGCACGCGTGACATTTTTTTCACGTAGAAGTACGTCAAGATAAATGAGGAGATTAAGATCGACCCGCTCCAGATTCATAAAAAAAATACCGAAAATAAAATTATGAAATTATATGGATTATGCCATAACTACTATAGCTTGTGTACGCAACTGATGAAAAAAAGCCCAGCTGATTGTACTGAAATACCTTTTTAGAGTCTCTTTCACCGCAGATTTTACCAGCCTGAATCATTCTCTATTTTTAAGAGCAGAAAGGAAATGTGGCTGCATCCTAAACGAAAGAAAGGCATTTCTGAAAAACAGAGGGAATTAGCAAATAATGTGCCAGATTTGATCAAAAATATTTCAACAAATAAATGAAAAATAATTCCTTCGAAATAAGTATTCCAGGTTTTAAGGCTTATAAAGTAGACAAAAGTTGCTGAAATTAAGCGCTGCTAAAGTCTTGCAAGACTTAAGTCTAATGAATATTTTTTGCCCTTATTGCTGATGTTTTAGGCAAAATCCAATTTTAAAAATTCAAAAATAAAATATAAAATACAATAACTTATAAAATATTGATCAATATATAATTAGACTTTCATCTACATATTTTTTAAATAAATAATGATAATTCTTGCAGAATATTGGATTAATTTTTCGAAGCCCACTAATCTTTAGCTATCCCAACGGATCGTCGAAAATCTGAACAAGTCATTGAGGGTGTGATTTGAGCGGTTCGTTGCAGAAAAATCCTAATATTAATACAGGAATATATCATGACTACATACCAAACAGCGATTGATGCAATCCGCGAATTAAAAGCGAAATTCGGTAACACTTGGGCAGACATCAGTCCTGAAGATGCTGCGCGTATGCAACTTCAAAACCGTTTCAAAACTGGTTTAGACATTGCTAAATATACAGCGGCGATTATGCGTCGTGATATGGCTGCTTATGATGCAGACTCTAGCAAATACACTCAATCACTAGGCTGCTGGCACGGTTTCATCGCTCAGCAAAAAATGATTGCGAACAAAAAATACTTCGGTACAACTGAACGTCGCTATATCTACCTTTCTGGCTGGATGGTTGCTGCACTTCGTTCAGAATTCGGTCCTCTTCCTGACCAATCTATGCACGAAAAAACTTCTGTTCCTGCATTGATCGAAGAAATCTACACATTCTTACGTCAAGCTGATGCGAAAGAACTGAACGACCTGTTCCGCGCACTTAAAAAAGCTCAAGACGCTGGTGATACAGCTAAAGCTGCTGAAATCACTTCACAAATCGACAACTTCCAAACTCACGTTGTGCCAATCATTGCGGACATCGACGCTGGTTTCGGTAACGAAGAAGCGACTTACTTACTAGCTAAGAAAATGATCGAAGCGGGTGCTTGTGCACTTCAAATCGAAAACCAGGTTTCTGACGCGAAACAATGTGGTCACCAAGCTGGTAAAGTAACAGTTCCACACGAAGACTTCATCGCGAAAATCCACGCTCTTCGCTATGCATTCCTTGAAATGGGTCTTGACGACGGTATCATCGTTGCACGTACTGACTCTGAAGGCGCTGACTTGACTCAAAAAATCCCAGTGGTTAAAGAGCCAGGCGACATCGCTTCTCAATACATCAGCTACTTAGACACTCAAGAAATTGACATCTCTGAAGCGCAAGAAGACGAAATCCTGATCAAACGTGATGGTAAACTTCACCGTCCTAAACGTCTTGCTTCTGGCTTGTACCAGTTCCGTGAAGGCACTCAGATCGACCGCGTTGTACTTGACTGTATCACTAGCTTACAAAACGGTGCTGACCTTCTTTGGATCGAAACTGCGACTCCAAACGTAGCTGAAATCGCTCACATGGTTAACCGTGTACGTGAAGTTGTGCCAAATGCGAAACTTGTTTACAACAACTCTCCATCATTCAACTGGACACTGAACTTCCGTCAACAAGCGTATGACCGTTGGGTTGCTGAAGGTAAAGACGTATCTGCATACGACCGTGCTAAACTGATGAGCGCTGAGTACGACGATTCTGAATTGGCTGCTGAAGCTGACGAAAAAGTACGTACATTCCAAGCAGATGCTTCTCGTGAAGCAGGCGTGTTCCACCACTTGATCACTCTGCCTACTTACCACACAGCTGCTCTTTCTACTCACGAGCTTGCTCAAGGTTACTTCGGTTCTGAAGGTATGTTGGCGTATGTTGCTGGCGTACAACGTAAAGAAATCCGTGGCGGTATCGCTTGTGTGAAACACCAAGCAATGGCTGGTTCTGACATCGGTGATGACCACAAAGAAATCTTCGCTGGTGACAACGCGCTTAAAGCGGGTGACGATGCGAAAAACACAATGAACCAATTCTCTGCTTAATCAGCTCTGAATCGATTCTAAAAAAACCCTGCGCAAGCAGGGTTTTTTTATGCCTAAAATAAAAATAATAACCTTATAAATTGTTGAAATAGCTAGATGAAAGGCAAAATCTTCATATTTTCTTCATGATTCAATTTTATACATATTTTTCTGTGATCAAGCCTTGCATTCTCTAGGCCACTGCCTGAATATCCTTAAGCTGACTCAATAATGCAACGTCTTCCATAATTCATTAAATTCAAAGTGATTCAGACTTATGCTGTCTAAGTTTTTCATTCATCGTCCTATTTTTGCAGGTGTGCTGGCCATTGTAGTCATGGCCATTGGACTTTTTGCGGTGATGAATTTACCTGTTGAACGTTATCCGGATATTGCACCGCCTCGTATTACTGTGGCAACAACCTATAGCGGTGCTTCTGCAGAAACAGTAGAAGAAAGCGTGACCCAGGTGCTGGAACAGCAAATTAAAGGTATCGACCGCTTGCTGTATTTCAGCTCAAGCAGTGATTCCTCAGGTCGAAGCCGGATCAGCATCAGTTTTGAAAATGGTACCGATCCAGATACAGCACAAGTACAGGTTCAAAATGCGATTAACGGGGTTCTCAATCGTTTGCCAGATGATGTCCAGCGACAGGGCGTGAATGTCTTCAAATCTCTTGGCGATACCCATATGGTCATCGGTTTGTATGATGAGTCACGGCGTAGCAGCAATATTGAACTGTCTGATTATTTGACCACGCATCTGGAACAGGATATTTCCCGAATTGATGGCATTGGGGAAGTGGATGTTTTTGGTTCACAGTTCGCGATGCGCATCTGGCTGAATCCAGCAAAATTGAAACAATATAACCTGATGCCAAGTGATGTGCGGGCAGCGATTGAATCACAAAATACTCAAGTGGCAGCCGGCGCAATTGGTGACTTGCCGACAGTCGATGATCAGTATCTGAATGCCAAAGTCACATCAGGCAGCCGTTTAAAAACAGTCGAAGAATTTGAAAATATTATTGTGAAGTCTGCCCGGGATGGTAGCTTTATCTACTTAAAAGATGTTGCACGGGTTGAATTGGGTGCGGAAAATTATCAGTCATATAGCACCACCAACGGCTATCCTTCTGCCGGTCTGGGCATTTCACTGGCCTCCGGTGCCAATGCAATTGCGACGTCGAGTCTGATCAAGGCTGAAATCGAGCGACTCTCCCAGCAGTTGCCGGAAGGCTATAAAATTGCCTATCCGCGTGACAATACACCGTTTGTTAAAGAATCGATTAAAGAAGTCGTTAAAACTTTATTCGAGGCGGTCATTCTGGTCGTCATCGTGATGTTTATCTTCCTGCAAAACTGGCGTGCCACCTTAATTCCGACTGTAACTGTGCCTGTAGTTTTACTCGGAACCATGGCAGTACTTTATGTTTTGGGACTGAGTATTAATACGCTGACTTTGTTTGCCTTAGTACTGGCCATTGGCTTGCTGGTCGATGATGCCATTGTGGTGGTAGAGAACGTTGAACGTCTGATGCATGAGCAGCAGCTTACAGCCAAAGAAGCAGCGCTGGAATCCATGCAGGAAATCAGCGGCGCACTGATCGGGATTACCCTGGTTTTAACCGCGGTCTTTATTCCCATGGCATTTTTTGGTGGCTCAACCGGGGTGATCTATCGTCAGTTCTCGATTACGCTCGTGGCAGCGATGTCTCTGTCGCTGATGGTCGCACTGATTCTGACACCTGCACTTTGTGCGCTGATTCTAAAACCAAATCCAAAACCTGCCAAGTGGGCGAGTTGGTTTAACCAGAAACTGGATGGTTTGAAGCATCGTTATCTGAAAGTTTCTAATGTCACTCTACAACATAAGGCCATTAGTCTGGTGCTGTTTGCCGGATTGCTCTGCGTATTTGCTTTATTTTATCGCGCCTTACCCACCAGCTTTTTGCCGAGTGAAGACCAGGGTATTCTGAATCTGCAAATCCGGCTGCAGGAAGGCGCGCCAATGAAAAACACCATTCAGGTCGGTGAGCAGATTCGTCAGTATTTTCTGGAAGAAGAAAAGGACAATATCGACTTGGTCATGCTACGTTATGGCCGTAACTTCTCAGGTACCGGTCAGAACCTGGCGACCGGTTTTGTTGCCTTGAAGCATTGGGATGACCGTGCTGGAGAAGAAAATACCGCGCAAGCGATTCGTGAACGTGCTATGAAGCATTTTCGCAGTAACCGCGATGCTCAAGTCAATATCAGCATGCCGGCTTCAGTGAATGGTTTAGGGCAAACCGACGGCCTGGATTTCTGGATTCGTGATATTAACGGTAATGGCCGTCAGTATCTGGAAGAGCAGTTCCAGAATATGCAGGCTGGAGCAGCTCAATATAGTAGCTTTGAAAATCTGGATAAGCGTTCCAATCCGGAAAAAGCCGAACTGAAAGTCAATATTGACCAGAAACAGGCTATGGCCAATGGTCTGAGTCAATCCGCAATCAACAGTACGCTTTCAGCGGCCTGGGGGGGTAATTATATTAATGACTTTATTGATCGTGGCCGGATTAAACGGGTGATTATGCAGGGCGATGCAGAATTCCGTTCCAAACCTGAAGATCTGGCGCAATGGCATGTACGTAATGACCTGAACGAGATGGTGCCTTTCAGTAATTTCGCTCAGGTGGACTGGAGTGGTGGTCCTGAGGTAGTCAACCGTTTTATGGGCTATACCTCGCTGCAAATGCAAGCGGATATGGTCAAAGGTTCCAGTTCTGGTGAAGCGATGCAAGATGCTGAAAATCTGGTGGCAGAACAGGATGGCATTGACGTGGTCTGGAGCGGTTTATCCTTTGAGGAAAAACAATCCAGTAATCAGGCAATCTGGTTATATCTGGTGTCGATTGGTTTCATTTTCCTGTGCCTGGCCGCTTTATATGAAAGCTGGACGATTCCGACTGCGGTCATGTCCGCTATTCCTCTAGGGATTGGTGGGAATATCATTTTTAGTTTTCTGGCAGATTTTCCGAATGATATTTACTTCCAGATTGCTTTGCTGACCACGATTGGTCTGTCCTGTAAGAATGCAATTTTAATCGTAGAGTTTGCGGCATTGGCTCAGGAAAAAGGTAAATCGGTAGTTGAAGCTGCACTTGAAGGTGCTTCACTGCGCTTGCGCCCAATCCTGATGACATCTCTGGCCTTTGGTGCTGGCATTCTGCCACTGGTCTTTGCTTTTGGTGCAGGTGCAGCCAGTCGTCGTGAGATTGGAATCAGTGTTTTTGGTGGAGTGATCTTTGGAACGATACTGGTGCTAATTTTTATTCCATTTATGTACGTTTTAATTCGCCAAATGACGATGAAGAAATCACATACATAATATCAATTGAGAATATAGCATTCTAAAATCCCCGTTATAACGGGGATTTTTTTATCGGAAATAAAAAGGTAAAGATTGGCTTAAATTTAAGCATGGTGTGAAAATTGCTATAGAAATCATCTATTCATGGCGTGTGCATCCTAAAGATGCATTTGATGGGGATTTCTGATTTATGTTGTCGCGCTTTTTTATTTATCGTCCCAAGTTTGCAGCGGTCATTGCAATTTTAATGATGGCCCTTGGGGTATTTGCACTTCAAAAAATTCCCATTGAACATATGCCAAATATGGATACGCCAGCTTTAGGCGTTTCCGCAGGTTATCGTGGTGCATCGGCTGAAACAGTTGAGCAATCGGTGACCCAGATTCTGGAACAGGCGGTAAAAGGCATTGCAGGTCTGGAAACTTTTCACTCCAGCAGTTCGGTGGGACGGGCCCAACTTACGCTGCAATTTGAGCCAGGAGTCGATCTTGATCAAGCCCAGTTACAGGTTCAAAACGCCGTGAATGGTGTATTGAGCCGTTTACCTGAAGAGACGCAGCAGGGCGGAGTCAATGTTTATAAATCAGGGTATGACCAGTTTGCACTATTAAGTTTATATGATGAGAGTGGACAGAGTAGTGTTACCGAACTTTCAGATTATTTGATGGTCCACGTCGAACCGCGTTTGTCACGTATTGAAGGTGTAGGGGAAATTGACCTGTACGGTGCAGGTTATGCCATGCGGATTTGGCTAAATCCGCATAAGTTGCACCAGTTTAACCTGATGCCAAGCGATATCCGTAATGCCATTGAAACTCAAAACGCGCCACTGGCTTCAGGCGCAATTGGTGGTTTGCCAACCATGCAGGATCAATATCTCAATGCCAAGGTCAGTGCCGGTTCACATTTAAGCAGTGTGAAAGAATTTGAAAATATCATCGTTAAAACCACAGATTCCGGTTCATTGCTGTATTTAAAAGATGTGGCACGGGTAGAACTAGGTGCAGAAAGTTATAACCACATTAACTATACCAACGGACAGCTCTCTTCAGCTTTATCGATTACTTTGGCGCCGCGGAGTAATGCTATTGCCGTGTCCAAACAGATTCAAGACGTATTAAAAAACGCTCAGGCCAATTTGCCACCGCACTACCAGTTGCAAATGACCATGGACAAAACTCCATTTATTACCAGCTCAATTGAACAGGTAGCTAAAACTCTGGTTGAAGCCATTATTCTGGTCATTGTGGTGATGTTTATCTTCCTGCAAAACTGGCGTGCCACGATTATTCCGGCCGTTACGATTCCGATTGTGGTTTTAGCGACCTTTGCAGTGCTGTATGTCTTGGATATGACTCTGAATAGTTTTACCTTATTTGCCCTGATTTTAGCCATCGGTCTGCTAGTCGATGATGCCATTGTAGTGGTGGAAAATATTGAACGCCTGATGCAGGAAGAATATCTGGATGCCAAAGCGGCTGCCTTAAAATCCATGCAGGAAATGAGCGGAGCACTGGTCGGTATTACGCTAGTACTTACCGCAGTATTTATCCCGATGGCTTTCTTTGGCAGCATCACTGGGGTGATTTATCGTCAATTTTCCATCACTTTGGTGGTAGCGATGTTCCTGTCTTTATTCGTGGCCTTAATCATTACTCCAACATTTGCGGCACAACTCCTCAAACGCAAACATCATCAGGCTCGCTGGGCGCAGTGCTTTAACCATGGCATGGATCAGCTCAATGCCGGTTACCAAAAAGTTTCAGCTCGGAGTATGCGATTGAAATTCATGATGTTGGCACTGTTTGGTGTGTGCATAATGGGCTTCGGCTGGGTATATAAGCATTTGCCGGAAGGTTTGATGCCCACCGAAGACATGGGCTTTGTTATGGGGCAGATTGTCATGCCTGGCAATGCACCGCGTACAGAAGTCGAAAAAGTCGGGCGTGAAGTACAAGACTATTTAATGAAACACGAATCGGAACGCATTCAGAGTTTAGGTGTCTGGTATAGCGGCAACAATGTCGGTGTAGGTCCGTATCGTGGGCAGCTCTTTGTGGTATTAAAAGACTGGGCTGAGCGCAAAAATCCTGAAGATTCGGTCTTTGCCATTGTCGATCGAGCACAGAAACACTTTGCCAATCATGCCAATGCCCAAATTTTCTTTATGGCACCTTCCATGTCGAGTAATGGTCGTGTGGTCGATTTCTGGTTGCAAGACCTGAATTATAAAGGAGCTGAATTTTTACAGGAGGCATTTGGCCAGATTGAAGCGCGTGCCCAAGGCAAATCATCGATTGAATTTTTACAGCTGGATCAACCTAAAGAAAGCGCTGAGCTGAATATCAAACTTGATGCAGAACGTGTGTTAAAGCATTCCATTCCTCAGCAAAATGTAAACAGTACTTTGGCTGCAGCATGGGGTGGAACTTATATCAATGACTTTATTGATCGCGGACAGATTAAGCGTGTGATTATGCAGGGTGAAGCAGAATACCGTTCCAAACCTGAAGATCTGGCCTTCTGGCATGTACGCAATCAAAAAGGTGAAATGCTGTCATTTAACCAGTTTAGCAGTCTGAATTGGCAGGGCGGGCCGAACAGTATTAACCGCTATATGGGCTATAACGCTGTTCCAGTCTATGCCGGGATTCCAAAGGACAAGTTTTCCAGTCAGACCATGCAGGATGTTGAAACATTGGTAGATACTCAGGAAGGCGTGAATCTGGCCTGGAGCGGAGCTGCATTGGAAGAAAAGCGTAGCAGCGGTCAGGCGATTTTTCTTTATGTGATTTCGATTGCCTTTATTTTCCTGTGTTTAACCGCTTTATATGAAAGTTGGACCATTCCTGCGGCCGTGATCAGTGCCATTCCATTGGGCGTAGGCGGCAGTATCTTATTTTGCTGGGTCTTTGGTTTCGCCAATGACATCTTTTTTCATATTGCCTTGCTGACGACGATTGGTCTGTCCTGTAAAAATGCCATTCTGATTGTGGAGTTTGCTGCACAGGCAGAGAAAGCAGGAAAAACAGCTATAGCTGCAGCCTTAGAAGGAGCAAGTTTGCGCTTACGGCCGATTCTCATGACTTCTATTGCTTTTGCTGCGGGAGTGATTCCTTTGATTTTTGCTTCTGGGGTCAGTGCGATCAGCCGTCAGGAAATTGGTGCCAGCGTTTTGGGCGGGGTCATTTTTGCAACTATTTTGGTATTATTCTTTATCCCGTTTATGTATGTGTTAATCCGAAACCTGTTTCGTGTCAAAGCAACAAATAAAGTTATACAAATCAATCAGGAAAATGAGGAATACTCACTCTAGGGCGGGTATGTTTCATACCTGCATGGAATGATGGTAGGGAAATGCAGCACCAAGAAAAAATACAGCAACTTCATGAGACTCTGCTGACAGGGGAAAATAATATTCATCAGCTTCTACAAAAGCTAAATATTGCCGATCAGGCCAGAATTTTGTCTGAGCTTGGACCAGCAGAACGCTGTCACCATTTCAAGCAGCTGGAACGTCAGGCAGAAGTACTGGAGTACTTACCACTGGCCATGCAAATCCAGCTGGCCTATCAATTTCCTCTGGAGCAACTGGCCAGTCTGATGGATGCCATGCATTCCGATGACTTCATTGATTTATACAAGCAGATGCCCTGTGAAGTGCAGCAGCAGTTACTTGGCAAATTATCTACCCAGTCGCTACAAACCCTGCGAGAGCTGCATGCTTATCCGGAAGAAACAGCCGGTGCATTAATGAGTTCGGACTTCGCCACGCTTGCTCCCGAGTTGAGCATGACTGAAGCGATTGAAACGCTACGTGATATTGCGGGGAATCATGACACCTTATATCTGATCTATATTGTCGATGAAAAACAGCATCTGCTCGGCGTAATTTCCTTGCGACAAATTATTCAAGCACGGCCGGATGCCACCATTAATGAGGTCATGACCACAGATGTAGTCTATGCCACTGTGGATGAGGATCAGGAGCAGGTCGCCCGTACCTTGGCTTATTATGATTTTATTGCCTTGCCTGTGGTCGACGCGACTCAAAAGCTGGTCGGAATTATTACTTATGATGATGCCATGGATATTGCAGAGGCAGAAAGCACCGAGGATATTTTAAAATCCGGTGCAGTGACGCCTTTGAATGAACTGAGTCTGAAAACCGCACCGATTCTCAGATTGTATCAAAAACGGGTATTCTGGCTGGTCATTCTGGTGTTTGGCAGTCTGCTCTCCGGAATCGGGATTGCTCATTTTGAAGATATTATTTCCACCCATATTGTGCTGGTATTTTTCTTGCCATTATTGGTGGGAAGTGGCGGGAATGCTGGTTCGCAATCTGCCACCTTGATGGTGCGTGCCTTGGCAACAGGTGATGTGCAGTTTAAGGACTGGTTTAGCCTGCTTGGTCGTGAATCCCTGGTTGCTTTATGTCTGGGTGGAACGATGGCCATTGCAGTATCAATTCTGGGTTATATTCGAGGCGACTGGATGGTCGCTGTTGTACTCGCTTTAAGTATGTTAGGTATTGTGCTGATGGGCTGTCTGATTGGCATGAGTTTACCCTTTATTCTCAACAAGCTGAAAATGGACCCAGCCAGTGCATCAGCACCGCTGGTAACGTCGATTTGTGATGCCACTGGGGTGATTATTTACTTGTTTATTGCCTCTCAATTATTGTTTTAAATACCTAGCAATTACAGCTTAAATAGAAAAAATACTTTATGCTCAATTACATCAGCTTCATTTCTGGAAGAACCTATGCCTGATCCCGGACAAAAAAATAAATTGAGCCAACAGGATGTCATTCGTCTGGAGCGGGATCTGGCCAAGTTTGCCAATATGATGGATTCGGTGGTACGGATTCCATTTACCAAGCAGGGCGTCGGGGCAGATGCTGCTTTGAGTACCATTCCGGTAGCTGGAGATATCGCAGGTTTTGTATTGACCAGTTATGCGATTTATAAAGCCCGTCAGATCGGGGTGCCAAGTGAAAAATTAAAGCCAGTCCTGAAAATGGCCGTCATGGATGCTGTGGTCGGCTTTATTCCTGTAGCAGGAACAATATTTGATATTTTTATTCGTCCTAGCCGTAAGGCACTGGATATTGTGCATCAGCATATCCGGGACGAATACCAGATCCGTACCGATCATCATGTGGTACATCCATTTCTGCATGAAAGTTTGGAACGCAGACAACAGCAATCTGCTTTCTGGCGTAATCCTGTGGTGGCCTGGATCTGGATTCATCTACCAGATATCTTAGGAACTTTCTTTTTGATTCTGTTAATTATGGCCATTGGCTGGGGCACAATGCAGCTCTTTCAATGGTTTAAAGCCTGAAGGTTTATAAACCTAAACTTAATAAAAAAGCCTGCAAATGCAGGCTTTTTTCTATCAAGCAATCAATGCGTTGCTTAAGGGCAATCGAGTTGTTGCAAAGCAGCAACACGTTGTTCAATCGTTGGGTGAGTCTGGAACAGTGCCGCCAGACTAAAACCTTGTTCCTGACCAGCAGAAATTGCAAAGGCTTTCATTTCTTTCGGCATAGTATCCGGCATTTCTGATTCCGCCTGTAAACGTAATAACGCTGAAATCATCGCCTGTTTGCCTGCCAAACGTGCACCTGCTTCATCAGCACGATACTCACGGTAGCGTGAGAACCACAGCACGATCGCTGAAGCCATAATACCAAATACGATATCCAGTACAATGGTAATCACAAAATAGCCAATACCCGGTGCCTCACCTTCTTCACGACCGAAGATCGTACGGTCTACAAAGTCGCCAACTACACGGGCAAAGAACATGACAAATGCGTTGACTACACCTTGGATCAAGGCCAGTGTCACCATATCGCCATTGGCAACGTGACCAATCTCGTGTGCCAGTACCGCACGAAGTTCGTCTTTATTCATGCGTTCAAGCAGACCCGTGGACACAGACACGAGCGCATCGTTCTTGTTCCAGCCTGTTGCAAAGGCATTTGACTGATAAGATGGGAAAATACCCACTTCCGGCATTTTAATGCCAGCGCGCTGAGAAAGTTGCGCAACTTCTTGTAATAACCATGCTTCTGCCTGGTTACGAGGGGCATTTGGGTCAATCAGTTCAGTACCGGTTGTTTTTTTCGCCATCCATTTAGACATGAACAGGGAAATCAGTGATCCCACCATACCGAACACAAAACAGATCACCAACAGGTTGCCTAGATTCAAGCCACCCGCGCCATGGTAACTACCGACACCGAAGAGTGACAGGATAATGCCAGCTACAACCAGTACCGCGAGGTTGGTTAGCAAGAACAAACCAATCCGCATCATTGAGAAATCCTCTTATTATAAAAAAATAATCTGATTAGCAAATGAAAATCATTGAAATCAATATGGGGTGAAATGACTAAAAATTCAAGAAAAAAATGGCCCTGGATCACAAAACACAGCTTTATTTTTTGCTGCATTTTCGCTAAGGCCATTCAGAATCAAATAATTTTGATTTGTTTATTCACTTAAATAAATTTTAGCTGCTGCTGTTGCATTTGCCGTTGCATAAGAACCCATCGGTGCATCGGTATAACTGCCATCAGCATTCATAATAATCTGACGCTGATACTTGGCTGCCTGGATGTGCGAAGTGCTGCTGCTATCATTGGAGTAATTTGCTGAACTGGCAATGATGCGGCCTTCACTGGATGGTGTGTTAGACGTGGTTGTACTTGCACTCAGGCCATGAGTATACAGATTTTGATAACGGCTGGTCACACGGCGCACATAATCCTGGGTCTCACGAAAAGGCGGGATTCCACCATATTTGCTGACATTACCTTCACCGGCATTGTAGCCCGCCAGTGCCAGGCTGGTATTGCCATTAAAACGCTTTAATAACCAGGCCAGATATTTGGCGCCTGCCATAATGTTCTGATGCGGATCATAAGCATTACTGACATTAAAGCGACGTGCTGTAGCTGGCATCAGCTGCATCAGGCCCTGAGCACCCACAGGGGAGCGGGCATGGGTATTAAAGCCGGATTCAGTATGCATGACTGCTTTAATTAAACCTTCAGACACACCATAAGTCTGTGCGGCCTGACGAATGATCGAATCAAAAGCATTCTTATTCTTGCTATAGCTAGGCAAAACCGACGACTCGCTGCTGCCCCAGTTACTATAGCTATGAATATTGCTATCCGGATAATAAGTCTTCTTTTCGACCTGAAGATGATTATAACGGCTCTTCTTATTGGTCAATAAGGTACTGCCGTTTTTATCACGCAACTGATAGATGGTTTCACCGGCATACACCAAATGACTGCAGCTCAGCATGACCAAGCTACCGATCAGTTGACACCCCAAGAAATACGTCTTTATTTTCATTGTTTATATTTGATAAATAATAAGCTAGAAAAATTCATGAATGAGTTTAACAAAAAATTACGTAATGCACAGCCTTATACGCTGCATTTATAAACGAGTATGTAAACAGGAAGCTGTCAATATTTTGAACACTAAAATATTTTTTTTATTTAATTTAAAACCTTAGGGTTGACAGGTTTAACTTGTTGATTTTAATAATAAAATAAATTGATCAAAAAATGATCAATTTAAAGAAAAGCCTTAAATTTTGAGGTGAACAAGTTGTCAAGTCCATTTCAATCCACAAAGTTATCCACAGCTTTTGTGGACAACTGTGGAAAAGTCCAAAAGATAAGCATCTCGCTTAAAAATTGAACTAAATCGTTCAATATATCAATCTAAATAAAACATGAAAATGAAACTAATATGGCATTTGTATGAAAATAAATTCTTTTGATGCGATACGGAACCGAATCAGCTAAAATTGCGCGGTATTTCTATTTATGGGTTATTCTCGTCTATGTACTCGCCAGTTGAATCCGAGCAAGGATTTAATTTCAAACCTGAACTGCCAACAAGCTCTGCCTACTACCGTTTGTTGAAGAAGCTTCGCCGCCAGGTCGGACATGCCATTCGCGACTTCAAGATGATTGAAGACGGCGACAAGGTCATGGTGTGTATTTCTGGTGGTAAAGACAGTTATACCTTGCTTGATATCCTGCTTCAGTTTAAACGCATTGCACCAATCAACTTTGATGTGGTGGCGGTTAACCTGGACCAGAAACAGCCCGGTTTCCCGGAAGATGTATTACCGCGTTATTTAGAAGAAAATAACATTCCGTATTACATCTTGGAAAAAGATACCTATAGCATTACCAAAAAACTGACACCGGAAGGTAAGACTTACTGTGCAGTATGTTCACGTCTGCGCCGTGGTTCTTTGTACGGTTTTGCTCAGGAAATTGGGGCGACTAAAGTGGCGCTGGGTCATCACCGTGATGATATTTTGGCAACATTCTTCCTGAACCTGTTCCATGGGGGCAGCCTGAAAGCCATGCCGCCAAAACTGCTGTCTTCTGACAAAAAGAATATCCTGATTCGTCCATTGGCCTATGTGGAAGAAAAAGACATCATCAAATATGCACAGATGCGTCAATTTCCAATTATTCCATGTAATTTATGTGGCTCTCAGGAAAATCTTCAACGTGCCATTATCAATGACATGTTACGTGAATGGGACAATGCACATCCAAAACGTCTGCACAGCATCTTTGGTGCCTTGCAAAATGTTTCACCATCTCAGTTAGTTGACCGCGAATTATTTGATTTTGAAATTCTGGATAGCCAGCGCGAATTCGATTTCAAAGGCAGCTGTTCAACTGAAGAGGCGGTAGAAGGTGAGAACCGCCGCATCAATATGGTCAATTTGGGCTTTGCAGCGGACTAATCGACCTATATAAAGTTAAGCCGATACAGGCATGGGCTACGGCCGATGCCTGAATCAAAAATAACACAAGATAAGAACTACAAAAATTGAACGGTGCGTACAAAATTCGTTAGCCTTTGCCATAATGATCATGTTATAACAAGTCACAAGCATAATAGCTTCAACCTGATGTCGTCTGGATAGTCGACACAAATGAATAAATAAATTGAGGAAAGATCATGCCTGCTTTTTTAACTGATGATTGGTTTTCGACTGTAGACACGCTCACTGCACAAGCTGGTGATTTGGATTTGCCACCTGCTTTGGCGAATCTGGCAATTAATTTGGTCGTTGCAGACACTACAGGTAATACAGAATTATCTTTGGAAGGTGGCGCGATTAAAAAAGGTTTGTCTCCAAATGCAAAAACAACATTGAACATGGATGGCGAAACCTTACGTAAAGTTTTCCTTGAGTTTGATATGGCGGCTGCAATGCAAGCCTTCATGACAGGTAAAATCAAAGTGCAAGGCGATATGTCTCAATTGATGGCATTACAAACAGCGAAGCCAAGCCAAGCTCAAAAAGACCTGTTCAAGAAAGTTCTTGAAAATACCACAGCTTAATAGTTTTGATCTAAAAAGCTGAAGTAATAAAAAAAGCTTACCCTGAGGTAAGCTTTTTTTTTATAGCTGAATATCTGGATTTGAAATGATCAGGCTTAAATATTCACCAGCTGTGGAGTGGTCTTGATGTGTTCCAGATAGGCACGAATACGGGTCACGTATTGCAGGGCCTGACGGTAACGACCATTACTGGCTTTATTCTGTTCCAGATAAGCATACAGGTTTACCCAGTTATTCGGATTCTTGCCTTGGGCCTGAATACGTTTTTGCAGCTGATTCACAGCACCTGGGCCCATGTTATAGGCAACTAAAGCAAACCAGTTACGATCCGGATAAGGGATATGTTCATAACGGCTCAGCATCTGGTCATAGTATTTGGCACCCCCATCAATACTTTCGCCTGGGTCTGTCCGGTTACTAACCCCCATCGCTTTAGCGGTAGAGCTTGTGAGCATCATCAGACCGCGGACACCGGTGGGAGATACGGAGTTTGGCTTTAGATAGGATTCCTGGTAACCGATCGCGGCGAGCAGGTGCCAGTCCAGATCGTACTGCTGAGCAGATTTCTGGAAGCTCGCCTTGTATGTGGGGAGTCGCTGGTTCAGGTCCTGTTGAATTTCATCCCAAGAATGTTCTTCTACCACATTCTGATTGTAGAAGGATGCAAGCTGCTTGATCGCACCACTTTGTTTGCCTTGACAGACAAAAGCACTGGCGGTTTGACTCAAGGGATCACTGGCTGATTTAAATACCAGATTCAGATTGGCATTCAGTCCATTACTGGCCAGTGAAGACTCATCACCACAAGTGGCAGAAAAAGCCGTTAAACGCTGTTGTTCAATCGTACCCAGATCAGTGGTGGTCATGGCCAGATTGGCTTTGCCCTGCGCTACCCATTTCAGGGCCGTGGCATTATCCGGAACAGTTTTAAAATCCAGCTTAACATTCAGGCTGTTGGCATAGTTACGAACCAGGTCATAACCAAAACCATGCTGATGTTGTCCATCCTGAAACACAGTCGTTGGACTTTGAACTGCGACGACGGTGAGTTTGTTGCTATTGACCACATGATCATATTGAAGTGTGGTTTTAGTGGCATTGATACTATGAAAGGGGATAAGTGCCGTACTCAGTACCAGTGCTTTTACAGGGAGAGAAGAGATAAAAGAGCTAAGGCAAAGCCTCGACCCAGTGGTTGAACTACTGTGCATGTTGTCTCCGCTACAAGTAATTTATGCCCTAAAAATCACAGCCAATACTAGCCAGAAACTTTTAAAAGTTTGATAAATTCAATAAGGGTTGGGCAGTCATGACGTCATTCAAAAATGACTAAATTGATCGGGAAATATGTAGAAAAACTACATAGATTAAAAAATAAGCGATTCCAAAAGTAGGGTGCATATTAAAGATCAAAAAATGAATTGTCAAATTTTGTACATAATTTATTTTTTAAATGTAATTTAAGTTATTAAATTTATTGAAGAAAAAAATTGCATATTCTGGCTTGTCCTAAAACTCCAAATAAAATAAGCTCTTAATGTCTAAAAACTGGTTCAAAATTGGCAATTAAAACACATGAAATCTAACCTGATTACCCGTGGTGGACACGACAAATTGGTGGCAGAACTTAAAAATCTCTGGCATGAGGAACGTCCTGAAATTACCAAAAAAGTGAACTGGGCAGCCAGTCTCGGCGACCGTTCGGAAAACGCAGATTACCAGTATAACAAACAGCTTTTACGTAAAATTGATCGTCGGGTTCGTTATCTGGGCAAGCGTCTGGAAGAGCTGCGAATTGTTGATTTTTCTCCTGAACAGGAAGGCAAAGTTTATTTTGGTGCCTGGGTCGAAATTGAAAATGAACAGGGTGAGCAAAAGAGCCTTCGGATTGTGGGCGTCGATGAAATTTATGATCATCATCCGCAGCATATTTCGATTGATTCACCCATGGCACGTGCCCTGTTAGGCAAGTCAGTGGATGATGAAGCTGAGGTGATGACACCATCCGGCAAGAAACTCTGGTTTATCAATTCAATTCGCTATGAAAAGCCAGAAAATTCAGAAGATTAATGAAATTGATTTTATTTTGCGCAGTTGATGCAGAGAAATTGGAAAAATATTTGCCAAGCGCAATTTTTATTTATATGATGGCGGCCATGGAAGCGTGGCAGAGCGGTTTAATGCACCGGTCTTGAAAACCGACGAGGGCTTATACCCCTCCGTGAGTTCGAATCTCACCGCTTCCGCCAGATACGAAAACCCCGATCATTGATCGGGGTTTTTATTTTTAACTCATTAAAATGATTTTAAATTTTCATTGTTCAAAATGATGTGAACATTAAGGCTAAATTCATTCTGAATATAAAAATATCAGCCCCTAAATCTTATGTATAAAATTTTATCTACTCTAAAATTTTCGTCTGATTTTTAACTGAATGAACTGATTTTTACAGAAGTTTTGCGAAAATTTATTGCCAAGAAACAGAAATATTTATATGATGGCGGCCATGGAAGCGTGGCAGAGCGGTTTAATGCACCGGTCTTGAAAACCGACGAGGGCTTATACCCCTCCGTGAGTTCGAATCTCACCGCTTCCGCCAGATACGAAAAACCCCGATCATTGATTGGGGTTTTTTATTGTCTGATCATTGGGGTTTATAGGTCAGACTCAGATGGAAGGCTGCCCTGAATTTCCTGTTGTATCCATGCAACAAATTTTTCAATCAGCGGTGAGCTTTCCTGACTGGAATGGACCAGATAATAGCCTCGTTTCCTTTCTAAAGTCTTGCTGGATACCAGCACCAATTCCTGCCGCTTTAATTCTTTTTCAATCAGCATTTGCGGGATCAAGGCCATTCCCATGCCATGGCTAGCCACTACAGCGAGCATAGAAAACAGTTCATGTCGTTGCCCCTGCAAAGGATTTGGATGTTGGATCTGATGTAGCTTGAACCAGTCTTCCCAGATATTCGGCCGGGTGGTTTGCTGTAATAAAGGGAGTTGAACCAGTTGTTCAGCACTTAAGTCATAGCTGTAGTCATTAATCTTCTGTGCATCGGGAAAATACTGTTGAATCAGGTCAGGTGCACAGACAGCAACTACATCCTCATGCATTAGAAAATGGCTATGCGTACCAGGCCATTGTTCGACCTGTTGAGGTGTTCCTGCATAAATAGCAGCATCGAAAATCTGTTCCTGAAACAGAAAAGGGCGGGTGCTGGTTTCCAGATGTACCGTAATTTCAGGATACAACCGATTAAAGCTCTGGAGTTTAGGCAATAGCCAGCGCGTCGCAAACGTAGGCACTACGCCCAGTTTTAAAGTACCGCCGCGCCCTTGATGCGTAATGACATCCAGTGTTGACTGTTCCAGTCCTTTGAGATGCGGAGTGATACTTTTTAAATATTGCTGTCCAGCATGATTGAGTTCTACACCATGCCGCGTACGGGTAAATAAAGCTGTGCCTAAATACTCCTCCAGTTGCTGGATCTGGCGTGAAATTGCACTTTGGGTTAAAAACAGTTCCTGCGCTGCATAAGTATAACTGGCATGACGTGCAGCAGATTCGAAACAGATCAGCGCTTGCAGGGAAGGTATTTTTCTACGCACCTGTTCATCCTTGAACTTAAAATGGTCAGATATCAATAAATGGTATATCAATCTTATACTACTATACGACTTTGGTATAAAAAATAGGCAAATTAGCTATGAAAAAAATTTCTAGAAATAGCGACTTATATAAGGTATGCATAAAGTGCATAGCTGCATGCAAATTTATTGTTTGAACAAGTCATGATTCATGCCTAGAGTCAATCTGAAGGATAAAATAACATCATCTAATAGATGGAGGATTGGCAGGGAATATTATGAATCAAATGGTCGATACGAAAAAAACCAGCAAAGTCTATTTTAATTGGCAAGATCCGTTCTTACTGGAGCAGCAGCTGACTGAAGAAGAACGCATGATCATGGAATCTGCGCGTGCATATTGTCAGGGGCAGTTACAGCCGCGTGCATTAGAGCAGTTCCGTCATGAAAAAACCGATCCCACTATTTTCCGTGAAATGGGTGAACTGGGTCTGCTGGGTCCAACCATTCCAGAACAATACGGCGGCGCAGGTTTAAACTATGTCAGCTATGGTCTGATTGCTCGTGAAGTAGAACGTGTAGATTCGGGTTACCGTTCTATGGCCAGCGTGCAAAGTTCTCTGGTGATGGTGCCCATCAATGAATTTGGTTCTGAAGAACAGAAACAGAAATATTTGCCAAAACTGGCGACCGGTGAATATATCGGTTGTTTCGGTCTGACTGAACCAGATCATGGTTCTGATCCAGGCAGCATGATTACTCGTGCCAAGAAAGTCGATGGTGGTTACCGTTTGACGGGCGCCAAAATGTGGATTACCAACAGCCCGATTGCGGATGTCTTTGTGGTTTGGGCGAAAGAAGTGTCTCCTGAAGGCAATGTCGGTGATATTCGCGGCTTTATTTTAGAAAAAGGCTGGGAAGGGCTTTCTGCACCAGCGATTCACGGTAAGGTTGGCCTACGTGCTTCGATCACCGGTGAAATCGTGATGGACAATGTATTTGTACCAGAGGAAAACGCGTTCCCGGAAATTCGTGGTCTAAAAGGTCCATTTACCTGCCTGAATAGTGCCCGTTATGGTATTGCTTGGGGTGCGATGGGTGCAGCGGAATTCTGTTGGCATACAGCGCATCAATACACCATGGACCGTAAACAGTTCGGTCGTCCATTGGCTGCGAATCAGCTGATCCAGAAAAAACTGGCAGACATGCAAACTGAAATTGCGTTAGGTCTGCAAGTCGCTTTACGTTTTGGCCGCATGAAAGATGAAGGCATTGCATCAGTTGAAGGTACTTCACTGATCAAGCGTAATAACTGTGGTAAAGCACTGGATATTGCCCGCTTAGCGCGTGACATGATGGGCGGTAACGGTATTTCTGATGAATTCGGTGTGGCACGTCATCTGGTAAATCTGGAAGTGGTCAACACTTATGAAGGTACACATGATGTACACGCCTTGATTCTAGGTCGTGCGCAAACAGGTATTGCTGCTTTTTCTAATTAATTCATTTTATAAATCCGGGATGCTCAGGGTTGAGTATCCTTAGGGCTTTTTGTCCCTAAAAATTAATCAATAACTTAAATAAAGGATTCATCGTGAAGCTTTCTTGTAATTCTTAGTATTAGTAAGCAAAGTTCAAAAGATACGAACAGAAAAAGAATAAAGAACACTGCTGAAGAACTGAAGACAGAGGAATGTCGGTGACTCATTTGGGAAAATGAGGTAATACATGAAAAATGAAAATCAAAATAGTATCCATCAAGACGCTGTCATCTTAGGCTTGAAACTGCCTAAGAATGTTGGAACGGCCCATCGTATTCATACCCATACTTGGAAATTAGCTTTTATATTTGCGTTCGTCTCATTGGTAATTGACGGCGTGGACATCATGCTGCTGTCGTTTAGCTTGACCAGTCTGAAAGCAGAATTTGGTCTGACCTCGTTTCAGGCTGGAATGTTAGGTAGTTCTTCATTAGCAGGAATGGCACTGGGCGGCATTACGGGTGGTTGGGCTTGTGATAAGTTTGGACGAGTGAAAACGATTGCGTGGTCAGTCGTATTTTTCTCAATCATGACCTGTATTTTGGGACTTACTCAAAGTTATGAGCAGTTTATGGTACTTCGCTTTATTGGGGCATTTGGGTTGGGTTCATTGTACATGGCTTGTAATACGCTGATGGCAGAATATGTACCGACTAAATATCGTACTACTGTGCTGGGTACACTCCAGACAGGTCAAACCGTAGGTTATATTGTAGCAACCTTGTTGGCGGGTTCGATTATTCCAGATTACGGCTGGCGTATGTTGTTCTACGTAACAATTATTCCTGCTGCCTTCGCACTAATGTTTATGCGTTTTGTTCCGGAGCCAGCTTCATGGCAGGAAGCTAAAATTGAACAGGCTAAGCGTAAGGCACTGAATCTTGATATTCCCAAAACCCCTATTTCTCCCCAACAGCCATCAGAAAGCATTTATAAGCGTATCTTTGGACATCAGTCGCATCGACGTATGTTCCTATTATGGATGACTACAGCTGCAATTCCTACAGTTCGGTTACTACGGTGTTAATAACTGGATGCCGACCTACCTTGAAACTGAACTTAATATGAATTTCAAGGCCTTAACAGGCTATATGGTAGGTGCCTATACAGCCATGATTTTAGGTAAGATTCTTGCTGGTTATGCGGCAGATAAATTTGGACGCCGTATTACTTTCGTATTTGGTACGGTGAGTACTGCAGCTTTCTTGCCCATCATTATTTTCTATAACACCCCAACTAATATTGCCTACTTATTGATTACCTTTGGTTTCCTTTACGGCATTCCATATGGTGTTAATGCGACTTACATGGCTGAGACTTTCTCAACAGATGTACGTGGCACAGCAATCGGTGGAGCATACAACATGGGACGCCTTGGCGCGGCAATTGCTCCAGCAACGATTGGATTTATCGCAGCAGGTGGTTCTTTTACTATGGCATTTATCGTCATGGGAACTGCGTATTTCATTGCAGGGGTGATTCCAGGCCTGTTTATTCGTGAACGTCAATATGATCCTCAACAGACTAGCTTGGTGAAGACGGCAGAAGCAGAACAAAGCGATTCTATCTCATCAGTCGATGCTAAGAAACCAACTCGACCAGCCACAGCAAGTCAGTAATTATAAAAGAATGAAATGGTCGGGATGTAGCCCGACCCCTTAAAGAGGAATGAGCATGAGTGCATTAAAAGGAATACGTGTACTAGATTTAAGCCGAGTCTTGGCTGGACCATGGTGTGGCCAGATTCTGGCCGATCTAGGTGCTGAAGTTATTAAGATTGAACGTCCTCAGGTAGGAGATGATACCCGTATGTGGGGACCACCGTGGATGCTGGATCAGCAGGGCCAAGTGACACGCGAATCAGGCTATTTTCAATGTGCTAACCGTAATAAATATTCAGTCGCAGTTGATATTGCAAGTGTAAAAGGACAAGAGATTATTCAGGAAATTGCTAAAACTGCTGATGTTGTAATTGAAAACTATAAGGCAGGCTCATTGGCAAAATATGGTCTAGACTATGCCAGTCTAAGTAAGTTAAATCCAAAGCTGGTATATTGTTCAATTACGGGCTTTGGTCAAAACGGACCACGTGCCGAAGAGCCGGGTTATGATTTTATTATTCAAGGCATTTCAGGCCTGATGAGCATAACTGGTGAAAAAGATGGGGAACCATGTGCAGGTGCACAAAAAGTTGGAGTAGCCGTAGTAGATATTCAGACCGGACTCTATTCAACTATTGCTATACAGGCAGCCTTACTGGCACGCCAGCACACAGGACGAGGACAATATATTGATATGTCCTTACTGGATGTACAGGTAGCCACACTGGCCAACCAGGGTATGAATTATTTAACATCAGGTATGGTGCCGAAACGAATGGGAAATAATCATCCTAATATCGTTCCCTATCAAACTTTTAAAGCCAAAGATAAAGAATTTATTATTGCTTGCGGTAATGATAAGCAGTTCAGGGATCTATGTATAGCTATTGATTTACCTAAACTTTTAGAGGATAAAAAATTCCAGCGCAATCAGGATCGGGTGAAACATCGCGATGAACTAATTCCTTTATTGTCAGAATATTTTCTCGCAAAAAATGCCAAAGACTGGGTCGATGCCATACATGCAGTAAAAGTACCGGTAGGTATAATTAATTCGATAAAGGATGCGCTGGCTGAACCACAGATTAAGCATCGGGAGATGGTGGTTAATATCCCACATACGCTGAATGATCAGTTCAAAGTTATTGCTTCGCCAATCAAACTTTCGGACACACCAGTAGAATATCGACATGCACCGCCACAGTTGGGTGAACATACCGGTTTAATCTTATCTAGGTTTAAAAATTCTGAGGAACTAGCTGTATTAAAAAATGAAGGCATTATTGATGGCACAACTCATGACTTAGTTGAAGATTCAGTAGCCTAACCCTGCGTCATTTTCTTACTCCAATTACACTCCTTTGCCGAAGTGATGTTTGACTTCGGCATTTTTTATATCTCTATGTTTATAAGAATTCATCTAAAGCTTGAGTGAAAATAGTCACATCCCGGTTGACGCGGTATGATAGACAGATTCAGGCGTTGGAACAGATTATGAAAATTGTCGCAGATGAAAATCTGGCATTTACCGATTATTTCTTTGCAGAATTTGGCGATATTCAGCATTGTGCAGGAAGAACTCTCACTGCGAACGATGTAAAAGATGCCGAGGCTTTATTGGTCCGTTCCGTGACCAAAGTCAATGCAGCACTCGTACAGGACAGTCAGATTAAATTCGTCGGCAGTGCCACCATTGGTACAGATCATCTGGACATTGCTGCACTAGAACAACAGAACATCCGCTGGAGCAATGCACCCGGTTGTAATGCGCAGGCGGTAGCTGAATATGTGATTACGGCTCTATTATATTTACAACCCCAATTGATCAATGCAAATAAAGATTTCACCTTGGGTATTGTCGGTCTAGGAAATGTCGGTTCGCGTTTAGCAACAATGGCCAAATTGCTAGGCTGGAATGTGATTGCCTATGATCCCTTTGTACAGCGCGATCAGGTTCATCAGGTTGAATTTGAACAACTGCTAAAAACTGCAGATGCCATTTCCATTCATGTGCCTTTAACCAAAACGGGTCAGCATCCGACTTATCATTTGATTAATGCTGCTGCACTTGGACAAATGAAGCCTGAAGCCATTTTAATTAATTCAGCGCGTGGGCCAGTCGTTGAAGAAGCAGCACTAATTGCTGATATTCAGGCAACTCAACGTCAGGTTGTACTGGATGTGTTTGAGCATGAACCGGAAATTTCTGAACAGTTGCTGAATCTGATTACTTTGGTGACGCCGCATATTGCAGGTTATAGTCTGGAAGGTAAGGCACGCGGTACTCAAATGATTTACGACGCATTTTGCCAGACTTTCGGCTTTGAGATTAATAAGCAGTTTGAAAGCCAGTTGCCTGTCTGTGAACAGTTTTTCCAGAATCAGGATTTAAAACTGGCGCTACAGCAGCATTTAACCCAGATCTATGATATCGCCCGTGATGATGCCAATCTGCGTGCCTGTTTAAAAGATGGCAAAGTCGATCAGAAAGCATTTGATCATTTACGCAAGACTTATCCTTTACGCCGTGAATGGGCCGCTCATGGAGGGCCAAAGGCATGAGTCAGATTGTATCTTATCAACCGACCTGCGACTTAAAAGCCATTAAAGCGCGTGCCAACATGTATGCTCAGCTCCGTCAGTTTTTTGCTGAACGTGAAGTGCTGGAAGTAGAAACCCCGATTTTATCTCAGGCTGGCGTGACCGATGTGCACCTGGCTTCGATTCAGGCCCAGCGTCATGTCATGGGTAAGCTCGGCACACATTATCTACAGACCTCACCTGAATTTGCCATGAAACGTTTATTGGCCAGTGGTAGTGGGCCGATTTACCAGATCTGTAAAGTGTTTCGCGATGATGAACACGGCCGCAAGCACAATAGTGAATTCAGCATGCTGGAATGGTATCGTCCGGCCTTTAGTCTGAAAGATCTGATGTTTGAAGTGACAGATCTGTTAAATGTGACGCTTAAGGCACGTTTTGGAGAAATCCGCCCCACTGTGCTCAGCTATAAACATGCCTTTATGGATCGCTTGGATCTCAATCCTTTACAGGCCACTTTGCAGCAACTCAAAGATTGCTGTCGCAGGGTAGGTCTCAATCTGGACTTGGGGGATGACCGTTTAGGGTATATCGACCTTTTATTCTCGCATATGGTCGAGCCAAGCCTGGGTTTCGATACGGCTGTATTTCTGACAGATTTTCCACCGGAACTGGCATCATTGGCTAAAACCAGAATCGATGAAGATGGGGAACTGGTTGCGGCCCGTTTCGAGTTGTATATCGAAGGGCTGGAACTGGCCAATGCTTATGATGAGCTGATTGATGCTGAAGTTTTGCGTTCCCGCTTTGAAGCAGATAATGCAGAACGGGCAGTGCTCGGCTTGCATGTCATGCCGATTGATGAGTATTTGCTGGCGGCATTGCCACAAATGCCGGAATGTTCAGGTATTGCCCTAGGTCTTGATCGCTTGCTGATGATTGCAACCAATCAGATGAAATTGGAAAAAGTGATTACTTTCCCGGCTGAAATTTCATAAATTAAATTCACGATTGATCAGCTGGTTATGACTGGCTGATCATTCCAGATGCTTACGAAATCCAATACTATAACTGTCAAATCCCAGTCCTTGATAAAAGGTATGCGCAGGGTGGCTTTCTTCGCGATTTCCGCTGTTGAGCTGAATCATCTTGAAGCCTTGCTCTTTTGCAATCTGTTCAATAACAGCCATCAGTTGCTTGCCAATACCTTTTCCACGATGGGCCTGATCAATTACAAAAGCCTGAATCCTTAAGTATCCACCGTCAAATTCCCAGGTGTATTCCTGAATAAAATCGGCATAGCCGATTACATGTGAATCCTGTTCTATAACTAGTGTCTGATAATGACTGTCTTGATGAATCCGTTCCCAACGCTGTTTGATATTTTTCAGCGTAGAGGGATAGCCAAGCTGAATCGTGAGTTGATGAACGTCATGCAGGTCTTTTTCAAGATCCAGTTGACGGATGAGATAAGTCATTAGACATGTTCTTAGCTAAAAATAATATCAATCATAATCAATATTTACTTTGCTTAGGTGTTGAAAGTACACGGTAGCTTCAAAGAATTACTGCTATTTATATAGAAAATCGAGATGAGTGAGATTTCAGATATTAAATAAAAAGGCCCCCGAAGGAGCCTGATATTTAGAGTATGGCACTATGCTGTTCTTTCAGTTCTGCCAAAGCCGCAATCCGTTGTTCAATCAGCATTTCACCAATATCCGGACCTTGAATTTCCGGTGGTAAATCTTGTGCTTTGATGCTACGTACAACCTGCATGGCATCCAGCACATATTGAGCCTGAGGATAAGCACGATTTTCCAGACCCAAACGTCCACGGGAGTCACATTCACAGGCCTGTACAAACGCTTCAACACGTTCAGGACGACGCAATACATCCAGACGCTGTAATAAACGCCATAAAGTGCCAGGTTTTAAGTTAAAAGCCTGATGGCATTTTAAGTGTTCTTTACAGACCGCCAATGCCAGCTGTTTAGTATGAGTTGGAACTCTTAAACGTTCACATAGCTCATTTACCGGTTTGATCCCACGTTCTTCATGCATGATATGGCGTGGCAATTCTTCAACAGGGGTTAATGCCTTACCCAGGTCATGAACCAGAACTGCAAAACGAACATCCAGAGTATAATTTTGGCGGCAGGCTTGCTGTAAAGACATCATGGTATGAATACCACAGTCAATTTCCGGATGATATTCAGGACGTTGCGGAATGCCATATAAGGCATCCAGTTCCGGGAACAGCACTTTTAAAGCACCACAACTACGTAATACTTCAAAATACACATCTGCATCTTGTTCCATCAGTGCGCGTGTGGTTTCTTTCCAGACCCGCTCAGGTGTCAATGCATTAAGCTCGCCCGATTCCGCCAGCTGCTTCATCAGCACCAACGTTTCTTCTGCAATGCTAAAACCCTGATGTTGATAACGCGCAGCAAAGCGGGCAATCCTTAAAACACGTAAAGGATCTTCGACAAAAGCTTCTGATACATGACGCAGTACACGATCAGCCAGATCTTTTTGACCGCCATAAGGATCATAAATCTTACCTGAATCATCCATGGCCATGGCGTTGATGGTCAGGTCACGGCGGATCAGATCCTCTTCCAAGGTGACATTGATATCGGTATAAAATTCGAAACCATGATAACCATAGCCAGACTTGCGTTCGGTACGTGCCAGAGCATATTCGTCTTTGGTTTCAGGATGAAGAAAAACAGGGAAGTCCTTGCCAACAGGTTGAAAACCTTTAGCAAGCAATTGTTCCGGCGTCGCGCCGACAACCACATAATCTTTTTCGTGATAGGGGTGTCCAAGTAAATGATCCCGAACTGCACCGCCTACTAAATAAACTTGCATGAAAAAACCTCTATTCTTACAAGCATCATGCTACAGAATAGAGGTTTTCTCAAGTCAAGAAGTTACGCTGATGCGTACATTCCTTAAAGCGCGTTTTTTTCTGCTTCCTGAATTTCAGCAACAGTTAACGCTGTCATATTCACTACGCGACGAGTCGTTGCAGTTGGTGTCAGGATATGAACAGGTTTCGCAGCACCAAGCAGGATAGGACCAATGGTCACGTTATTACCTGAAGTTGCTTTTAACAGGTTAAACGAAATATTGGCTGCATCCAGATTTGGCATGATCAGCAAGTTTGCAGAACCTTTGAAACGAGAGTTCGGGAATGCAAACTGACGGATATTTTCGTCCAGTGCTGCATCACCATGCATTTCACCTTCAACTTCAAGCTCAGGTGCAGTTTCAGAAAGGATTTCATATACACGGCGCATTTTTTGTGCGCTGGCATCGTGCTGGTCTGAACCGAAGCTAGAGTGAGAAAGTAGGGCAACACGTGGAGTAATACCGAAACGACGTACTTCTTCAGCAGCCAGAATCGTCATCTCAGCAAGCTGTTCAGCCGTTGGATTACGGTTGATGTAGGTATCCGCGATAAACAGGTTGCGCTCTTCAAGCATTAATGCGTTTAAGGTGAAGAAGGTATTATGGCCATCCTGTTTGCCGATGACATTGCTGACAAAGTCCAGATGGATGTCATAGCTTGAGTAAGTACCACATAACATACCGTCCGCCATGCCATGACGAACCAGCATCGCAGCGATCAGGGTAGAACGGCGACGCGCTTCACGGTGTGCATATTCAGGCGTTACACCTTTGCGTTGCATCAGGTTGTAATAGTCGTCTGCAAATTTTTCGTAATCCGGGTTCTTTTCCTGATCCACGATGGTGATGTTGACACCATCTTCAAGACGTAAGCCCAATTTCTTGATATTGGCTTCGATGACTGCTGGACGACCTACCAGAATCGGTTTTGCCAAGCCTTCATCCACTGCAATTTGTGCAGCACGAAGTACACGCAGGTCTTCACCTTCTGCATAAGCGATACGTTTAGGATCTGTTTTAGCTTGTGCAAAGATTGGTTTCATCATGAAGGCTGAGTTGTAAACAAACTCAGACAGACGTTGACGATATGCCGAGAAATCCTGAATTGGACGAGTTGCCACGCCAGAATCCATTGCAGCTTGAGCAACTGCAGGCGCAATTTCCAGAATCAGACGTTGATCCAGTGGACCAGGAATCAGGTAATCACGGCCGAAAGAAGCTGATTTTTCGCCATAAGATGCAGCATCTGCTTCTACGTGTGCCATACGTGCAATCGCGTGTACGCAGGCAATTTTCATTTCTTCATTAATGGTGGTGGCACCAACGTCTAATGCACCACGGAAGATATAAGGGAAGCACAGTGCATTGTTTACCTGGTTCGGATAGTCAGAACGGCCAGTCGCCATGATGACGTCATCACGAATTTCGTGTGCATGTTCAGGCAGAATTTCTGGATCCGGGTTCGCCAAGGCAAAGATAATTGGATCTTTGGCCATCAGTTTCACCATTTCTTTGGTGAGAATACCGGCTGCAGAAAGACCCAGGAACATGTCTGCACCTGCAATCACGTCACCGATCTGAGAGGCATCAATGTCTTGTACATATGCTTTTTTAGATTCGTCCAGACCTTCACGTTTAGTTGTTAATAGACCACGTGAGTCAGCAACGATGATATTTTCTTTTTTCGCGCCAAGGGCACAAAGCAAGTTCAAGCAAGACAGGGCAGCAGCGCCGGCACCTGAAGCAATGATCTTGATTTCATCAATTTTTTTGCCGTTTAATTGCAAAGCATTCAGAAGAGCAGAACCTACAATGATTGAAGTACCATGCTGGTCATCGTGGAACACAGGAATTTTCATGCGTTCACGAAGTTTCTGTTCAATATAGAAACATTCTGGAGCCTTAATGTCTTCCAGGTTGATCCCGCCAAAAGTGGGCTCTAGAGAAGCGACAATATCAACAATCTTGTCTGGATCATTTTCAGCAATTTCGATATCGAATACATCAACACCCGCAAATTTTTTGAACAGTACGCCTTTACCTTCCATGACCGGTTTAGACGCCAGCGGGCCAATATTACCCAAACCAAGAACTGCTGTACCGTTACTGACCACTGCAACCAGGTTACCGCGTGCGGTATATAGGGCAGCTGTTGAAGGATCACGTTCAATCTCAAGACATGGTGCGGCAACGCCAGGCGAGTAAGCAAGGGCTAAGTCACGTTGGTTGACCAATTGTTTGCTTGGTGTAACGCTGATTTTTCCTGGAGTAGGGAATTCGTGATAGTAAAGAGCCTGCTGCTTTAAAGATTGTTCGTCCATCTGTATCTCTATCGTTGTAAAGATTACCCAGAAAGCGGGTAAAAAATTGCATTTATGGCTCTGAATATAACATTTGTTAAGCACTTAGCCCAGTCAAAGTCGACCATTTTTGCGACAATCTTATTCGAGGTAGATATAGACTTAGACTTGATATATATAAGTTTCAGCGACGCGATTCTGTTCTAAATACGCAGTTGCTTCCAGTTCAGGCAATGGCTTGGAGAAGAAGTAGCCTTGGGCAATATCACAATCTAAATCACGTAGATATTGCAGCTGTTCTTCAGTTTCAATACCTTCAGCGACGACAGTCATGCCCATGGCTTTGCCCATCGCGACCATGGCGCTGACAATTGCTTCCTGTTTATGTTCCCCAATTTTAGAGACAAAACTGCGGTCAATTTTGAGAATATCAATAGGAAAATCGGCAAGATAGGATAAAGAAGAATAACCGGTTCCAAAATCATCCAGCGAGATATTAATCTGGCGCTGCTTGATCTGGTTCAGCAGATTTTTGACAGATTCAGAGTTTTCAATCAGTGAAGATTCAGTAATTTCTAGTTCCAGACTGGTGCCAGAAATCTGGTTTTCGCTAATGGCCTGATCCAGATCATCGAGTAACTGACCACGACGCAGTTGCTGTGCCACGATATTCACAGAGACACAGATATTATGAAAGCCAAGATCATTCCATTCACGAATCTGTTTGGCAGTTTGCTGAATCACCAGACGGCCGATCTCGGAAATCAGGCTGGTCTGTTCGGCTAAAGGAATAAACAAGCTAGGTGGGATGATGCCTTTTTCTGGATGTTTCCAGCGCACTAAAGCTTCAAAGCCATAAATATGCTGGTCATTGAAATTAATTTTCGGTTGATAGTAGACCACCAGTTCACCATTCTGGATGGCTTTACGCAGATCACGTTCAATGAAAATTCCTTGCTCTAGCAAAGCTGTATTTTCATTGGAGTAAAAATGGATAGTATTCCCGCCGAGATTTTTGGCTTCACTCAGCGCCTGTTCAGCACAGTTATTCAAATAATCTAGCTGACGACCATGATCCGGATAGAAGGCCACGCCCATCGATAGGGTAATCACATAATCTTGTCCAAAAATATGGAAAGGAGCCTGGAAGGCTTCAGCAATTCGTTGACAGTGTTCCTGTACAGACGGGCGAATATGCGAGATTTCATACAGAATCGCAAAATCGTCACCATTTAGATGGGCCACAAACAGGGCTTCAGCATTAGTCAGACGTAAGCGCTGTGCCACCTGACGCAACAGCTCATCACCACCATTATTAGACAGATATTCATTCAATGGACGGAAACGATCGATATTGAGTCGGATCACCGCCATTTTCTTGATGGAATCTTTTTGCGTCATCAGATATTGATGCAGCTGGTAGTTATAGTAAAAACGGTTCGGTAAATCAGTCAGTGTGTCGTAATTTTCCAGATAAGACAGGCGCTGTTCCTGTAATTTACGTTCAGTCAGATCAGAGACAATGCCGATATAGTGAGTGATACGGCCTTCATCATCGGTAATTGCATTGATATGTAACCAGAGTGGCATCTCTTTGCCAGACAGGAATTTCTCACTCAGTTCGCCATCAAAAGAACCGATTTTCACAACTTGTTTGATGATATTGGAATGAATGCTGCGCTGCTGTGACTTATGACTCGCAGTAATATCAAATAGATATTTACCCAAGATGTCATTACGTTCAAAACCGGACAAATTTTCGAAATAAGGGTTCACTTCGATATAACGTAATTCATCATTTAGGATGAAGATCCCTTCAGCTGCTTGCTCAATTACACTGGCTGCCAGTTTCAGGCGTTCTTGAGAACTACGTTCCTGTTGAATATCACGCAAAATTCCCACCATGCGTAAAGGACGGTGAGTTTCGGGATCGCGACTGATCACCCGACCTACATCATGTACCCAACTCCAGACTCCCGGCGCTTGCTGAATCCGGTAAGTTACTTCATAGCGCTCAGTTTTCCCACGCAGATGCTGTTTCATATTGCTTTTGAATGCAGCCAGATCATCGGGATGAATCATATGTTGTAACTGCAAATGATGCTCACTGGATTTCCGTTGTACCTTCTCATCTTTATGATTAGTCAGCAAAATACTGCGGTCTTTGATATTCCAGTCCCATGGACGGATGCCGGCGATTTCATGGGTCAGCTCAAGGTTTTGCTGCTGGTTTTTCAGATCAATATTAATCTGTCCGATATCATAAGTACGTTCACGAACTTTCTGTTCCAGTAACTGATTGCTGAGTTGTAGCTCCAGTTCGATATCTTTTGATTTATTGACTTCCGTTTGTAGCTGTTTGCACAGTTCATCCGTCCAGGCGACCTGTTGTTCGGCATTATTCACCAGCAATTCATTTTCTGCATAAAGGCGAGAAGTACGGGTATGAATACGATAGGTACTATTGGCACAGAGCAGGATCACAATGACTGCAAAATTTAAGGCTAGGCCAAAGACCGGATTAGCACCTGAGATATGAAAAAACTGAAAGAGTAAAAAAGGTACTAATGAAGGCAAAAATACCAATGAAAAGTAACTGAGCTTCTGGGTTAGATAAGTCAGACCAAAAGCTTGAGTCACGATTAACAGCAAAGCTGATAGAGTCAGTGCTTCTATTTCATCAAAATTAATATTGGCCTGCGGCAAGTAATAATAAATCAGAGAAATACCAGAAGCGATACAGCAACCTACCGCAAGGCTCTGGATCTGTAACCAGTAATGCGCATTTTTCAGTTGATATTGTTCAGGTTTAAAATACAGGGTATTGATAAGCCAGCACATGCTGACGGTAATTTCAGTCAGGATAAACCAGAGGTTAAAATAAGTATTCGATAAGCTATATTGAATGTGATAAACACAGAAAATATAGAGGCAAATAATCATGATACTTAGCAGAAAATATCGGCTATGTCGAAGCGTGTTCGCAATCTGAGCACGATGCAAGTGCTCTTTGATATAAGCCTCTTGATTATCAATCATATAATTAAGTGCCTTGTATTCGTCCTGAACGGTTTTTATCCTAGATTTTAATTTTTATTCAAGCCTGAATGATTCTTAAATCAATCAATATGTGTTTCATTATTATTGACTCAAGAGTAGAGTGCTTATAAATAAAAATCAATAAAATTAGTAACTAAATTTTACAATTTTGACCGCTTAAATAGTGTAATTCAAAATTGAGAGGGCAACGACAGGAGCAGTTTCGGTACGCAGCACACGTTCACCAATACACCAATTGACAAAGCCTTGCGCATTCGCCGCTAGGATTTCTGCTTCACTCAAGCCGCCTTCAGGGCCAATCAGCAAAGCAATATCCGGCGTGGCATTCGCCAGAACATCAATTTCTTCTTTATTTGGCGCTAGCACCAGTTTGGTAGTAGGAAGATCGGTTTCCAGCCATTTTTCAAGTGACATTGGCGCTAAAATTTTAGGGACAATGTTCATTCCACACTGTTCACAGGCGGCAATGGCTACACCTTGCCAGTGATCCAGTTTTTTCTGGTCGCGGTCGTATTTCAGGCGCATCTCACAGCGTTCAGAGGTTAAAAGCTGAATTTCAGATACACCCAGTTCGACCGCTTTCTGGATCGCATAATCCATGCGGTCACCTTTACTCATGACCTGGCCAAGCAAAGCTTTAAATTTTGGTGTGCGGTCAGTAGGGTTATAACTATTGACCTGTACAGCAGCCGACTTTTTGGAAACTTCAACCAGTTCAACTTCATATTCACCACCTTGTCCATTAAACAGGGTGGCTTTTTCGCTGACTTGAGCGCGTAAAACTTTAACCCAATGATGAAACACTGTTTCAGTCAGTTCTACAGTGGTATCTACTGCTAAATCAGCTTCAATAAAAAAACGCGGCATTAAAGTTTTACTCTCAAATCAGGTATTTTACTTATGCAAGACCGAGGTCTTTAACAAGTTGACGGGTTGGATCAGTGGTATTCATGGTATAGAAGTGCAAGCTTGGTGCACCGCCAGCAATCAGGCGTTCGCAGAATTTCACCACGACTTCATGACCAAAGGCTTTAATGCTTGCAGTGTCATCCCCATAAGTTGCCAGTTGCTTGCGAATCCAGCGTGGAATTTCTGCGCCTGTACCATCTGCGAAGCGAATCAGGTTGCTGGCATTGGTAATCGGCATAATACCCGGCGCAACCGGAATATCAATTCCAGCTTTCTGGATACGGTCTACAAAGTAGAAGTATGCATCTGGATTAAAGAAGAACTGGGTTAAGGCAGCATTGGCGCCAGCATTTACCTTATCCACAAAGTGCTGAATATCTTTATCAAAGCTGTCTGCTTGTGGATGCATTTCAGGATAAGCGGCAACTTCAATATGGAAGTGGTCACCTGAATGTTCACGGATAAAGCGAACCAGATCCTGTGCATAAGGCAATTCACCCAGGCCCACCTGACCAGATGGCAAGTCACCACGCAGCGCGACAATACGGTTAATTCCTTGTGCCTTATACAAATCAAGCAGTTCAGCAATACGCGCTTTATCATCGCCGATACAAGACAGGTGAGGGGCAACGGGTGTACCTTTACCATTAAAGTCATTGATCGTAGATAAAGTACGTTCGCGTGTTGAACCACCCGCGCCATACGTCACAGAAAAGAATTCTGGGTTCAGCAGTTGTAGTTCTTGATGTACGGTTTTAAGTTTTTCTGCACCCGCATCGGTTTTGGTCGGGAAAAACTCAAAAGAAATTGGAATCTGTTTAGACATGTTCAAATCCTTTTTATAAATACTTGTATTTTATAGATTACCCTCATCCTAACCTTCTCCCAAAGGGAGAAGGGACTCCCATTGTGATAGTTAAAGTCTTTAAAGACTTACCCTATAACAATTTTCACAATGGAAATCTCCCTCTCCTTATAGGAGAGGGCCGGGGTGAGGTGGAAATCAAAAATTAGTATTTATAAGCATCAGACTTGAATGGACCTTCAACAGGTACACCTAGGTAATCTGCCTGTTCTGGAGTCAATTGAGTCAGAACACCACCGAAACCGGCAACCATTGCAGCAGCAACTTCTTCGTCTAATTTCTTAGGAAGCAGTTCTACACGAATCGCTGCTTGTTTTTGATCTTCAGGAAGATCCGCAAATTTCTCAGCGAACAGGTGCATTTGACCCAATACTTGGTTCGCGAATGAACCGTCCATCACACGTGATGGGTGACCAGTTGCATTACCCAGGTTCACCAGACGACCTTCAGAAAGCAGGATCAGGTAATCATTTTCATTTTCTGAACGATATACTTGGTGTACTTGAGGTTTCACTTCAACCCATTTGTAACCACGTAAGTAGTTAGTATCGATTTCGGTGTCGAAGTGACCGATGTTACAAACTACTGCACCAGCTTTTAGTGTATCTAGCATCGCAGCGTCACATACGTGGTAGTTACCAGTTGTAGTCACGATCAGGTCGGTATTTTGAAGAAGATCAACGTTCACATCTTCTTTTTTGCCAGTTTGAACGCCGTTTTTGTATGGAGAAACCACTTCATAACCGTCCATGCATGCTTGCATCGCACAGATTGGATCGATTTCAGATACACGTACGATCATGCCTTCTTGACGAAGAGACTGAGCAGAACCTTTACCTACGTCACCATAGCCGATCACTAATGCACGACGGCCAGAAAGCAGCATGTCAGTTGCACGTTTGATCGCATCATTTAGAGAGTGACGGCAACCGTATTTGTTATCGTTTTTAGACTTGGTTACTGAATCGTTGACGTTAATCGCTGGAACTTTCAGAGAGCCATCTTTCCACATTTCCAGAAGACGCGCTACACCTGTAGTGGTTTCTTCAGTAATACCGTGGATTTTTGCAATCAGTTCAGGATATTTTTCGTGAACAACAGCTGTCAAGTCACCACCATCATCCAGAATCATGTTGGCATCCCAAGGTTTGCCGTTCACATTGATCTGTTGCTCAAGACACCACATGTATTCTTCTTCTGTTTCGCCTTTCCATGCAAATACAGGAATACCGCGAGCAGCGATTGCAGCAGCAGCGTGATCTTGAGTAGAGAAGATGTTACAAGAAGTCCAGCGAACTTCAGCGCCTAATTCAACCAGAGTTTCAATTAAAACCGCAGTTTGAATAGTCATGTGGATACAGCCAAGGATTTTGGCACCAGCAAGCGGTTTAGCAGCTGAGTAGCGCTTACGCAGACCCATGAGGGCAGGCATTTCAGCTTCTGCAAGTTTGATTTCTTTACGGCCGTAGTCAGCTAGGGAAATATCAGCAACTTTATAATCTGTAAATGAAGCATTAACCGCGTTCATCACGATCTCCTTATAAAAAACAATAATTGATCATTCAGTTCGCGGATGCCGTTGTTGGTCTGTCTAGAAAAAGTTGGACCGATCGTCGAGCCTGGCGCTTTTACATTTCGTACCTGTAAAACGTCGCAGCATCCCTCGACTAGCCGGCTATTGTACTTGGAAATTAATTTGGTTCCAATCCGAAATTGTTTAATATCTGACTAATAAGAACATTTTGAAAAATATCCTGATATTTGAAAACTGAAATAAAGTTTTATTCTCGTAAAAAAGCCCATCATCTGACGGGCTTTTTATTTATTCTATGTCCTGCTCAATTTCATCTGCTTTCTTAGTCCAGTAATCTGCCTGTAGGTCATCAGCAACCACACCAAGACCATTGGCATAAATAAAGGCAAGATCACGCATGGCTTGAACTTCGCCCCATTCAGCTGCTTGCTTTACAAGAGCAATGGATTTTTCGACATCTTTTTCGACCACATCACCACGTCGGTAAAAGCCAGCTAGCTCTAAAGTTGCCGCAGGGTGTTTTTCGAAATTGGCTTTACTCAACCAGTAATAGGCTAACTCAAAGTGAGCTTTAGAATCTTCAGGGTCTTCCTCAGCGATTTCTTTGGCATAAACCGTATAACCCTCACCGAGCCAGTACATGGCTTCAACCCAGCCGCCATTGGCTGCTTTCAATGCCCATTCTTCAGCCAGCATGATGTCTTCGTCATGCTCGCTTTGCATATAGAGTTCGGCAAGCTCAAATTGGGCTTCGGCATTGCCTGCCAGTGCGCGGTTTGCCAGCGTGGCAGGGGGAGAAACACGCTCAGTCATGTCAGTATCTCAAATATCTTTGTATCTAGATTAAAAGGTTCAAAATAAAAAAGCCAATCCGAAAATTGGCTTTTGTATAAAAGTCGACTGATAGAGCTTAAAACACGCAAACGAAGCTATTTGTTTAGAGGAATAACAATAAAACGAATAGAAAGAGAACAAAAATAAATTTAAATATTTTTCAATGATTCAGAAAGAAAAACAGCGGCCCGAAAGCCGCTGTTGATATACGATTAATGAGATAAGAATTTAGTCTTGCTGGATTCCTGCAACCACCCAATCTTGTTGAGAGCCGGCAGGTTTGACAAAGTGCCAGATTTCAGCAAACGGTTGAGGTTGGCTATTCAGGTCTTCACTTACAGTACCAGTGAAACGTACGCTTACTACGTATTGACCATTCTCATTCGATGAATCTACCACCATTGCATTCAGGTTAGAGAACTCAGCTACGTCCTGATCCTGATTTGCCATAATGTCGTTATACATCGACTGGTAAAGATCAGGGGTTAGGTAACGTTTAATTTCTGAAATGTTGCTCGCCGTATTCATTGACTGAATGTGGTTGAAGCGCTGACGTGCAACACGTAAGAAAGTCGCAGGTTCTGTTCCATCTGGAAGCTGGTTGCCGCTATTGGTATAGGCTGCACCAAATGGGGCGTTATTTACCGGAGCTGAACCAAACGGTGCATTCGTGCTTGTACTACCACCTACGTTCTGACCAAAAATATTGGTGTTGTCACCACCGCGAGGAGGCGTTTGACCAAATGGTGCTGAATGACCAGCACCACTATTTGGGGCATATGGATTAGAAGCTACTTTTTTTTTTGCGCCCATCTTACGGAAAATGAAGAAGGCAACAGCGGCAGCAAGTAAAATCCAGATCCACCCTGGAATACCACTTTTTTCCTCTTGTTGCTGTTGAGCTGCTTGAGCTTCAGAAGCCGCTTGTACTTCTTTGTCATCAGCCAGCGCATTGGCAGCAACTGCACCCACTGCAGCACCTGCTACACCGGCAGCAACCATACTACCTACACCTGGGCCAGATCTTTGCTGAGTTGCAGCACCAGCGGCTGGAGCCTGTTGTGCTGGCGCAGCTTGACGAGGTTGTTGATAAGATTGAGTAGGCGCAGCAGAACGTTGCATACCATGGCTTTTACCGCCACCGGCACGTTTTGCTTCAGCAGTTAAAGGAGCAACCAGTAATGCTGCTGTTAAAAGACCTGCAATCAAACCACGCTGTCGAACTTCCATTCAATTTTCCTATGTGAAAAAAACTTATTTGAATACTCTATTTATATAGGCTTTATAGGGGATTTCAATCAAAAATGTGTATTTTTTTAGGCTTTTCGCAAGATTTATCGATTAAAACTAACTGAGTTCATCACTTAGGCTCATGGCTTCACTCAGGGCTTCATGCAATCGAGCTACAGCAATGACCTGCACGCCGGGAATCGGTTTTTGCGGTGCATTGGCACGCGGTAAAATAATATATTTAAAACCATGTTTGACGGCTTCTTTCAGACGTTCCTGACCATTCGGCACCGGACGAATTTCGCCAGAAAGACCAACTTCACCAAAAACAGCGAGTTGCTGAGGCAAGGCTTTAGTCCGGATACTGGATGCACAGGCTAAAAGTACAGCCAGGTCAGAACCGGTTTCGGTAATTTTTAAACCACCGACGATATTGACATAGACATCCTGACCGGATGTTTGTACGCCACCATGACGATGCATTACAGCCAGCAGCATATTCAGACGATTCTGTTCTAAACCTAAGGCTACACGGCGTGGCTGACCATGGGCATCATCGACCAAAGCCTGAACTTCAACCAAAAGTGGGCGAGTCCCTTCACGGCTGATCATAACGATGGAACCTGGAATCGCTTCATCATAACGACTGAGGAAAATGGCAGATGGATTGGCGACTTCACGCAGACCTTTATCGGTCATGCCAAAGACGCCAAGTTCATTGACTGCACCGAAACGGTTTTTGACTGCGCGGATCATACGGTAACGTGAATCCGACTGGCCTTCAAAATACAGCACACAGTCCACCATATGTTCCAGTACACGCGGACCTGCTAAGGCACCTTCTTTAGTCACATGACCGACAATAAACAGGGCAGTGCCGCTATTTTTGGCGAAACGGGTCAGTAGGGCTGCAGATTCACGAATCTGTGACACACCACCTGGTGCAGACTGCAAGGTTTCGGTATATAAAGTCTGAATCGAGTCCAAAATCGCAACAGCAGGACGTTCCTGTGCAAGCACCTCGCAAATGCGTTCCACACAGGTTTCTGCCATGACTTTCAGTTGGTTAGTTGGTAAGTCCAGACGCTGGGCGCGTAATGCCACCTGAGATAAAGATTCTTCACCTGTCACATACAGGGCAGAGCTATTGCCTGCTGCCATATGGGTTGCGGTTTGCAATAGGATAGTTGACTTACCAATCCCCGGGTCACCACCAATTAGCACCACGGAACCTGTGACCAGACCACCACCTAAGACTCGGTCAAACTCACCAATCCCGGTTTGCAACCGGGTTTCATGTGAAACGGAGACTTTGTTTAAGGTGGTAATCGCTGCTGCCTGACCGGCATAACCTCCAATTTTTGGCTGAGCACGATGTGTCGTTGCAGGCGCAATACTGACTTCTACCAGACTGTTCCATTCCCCACATTCAGAACACTGACCCGCCCATTTAGGATGGTCTGCTCCACATTGTTCACAACGATACACACTTTTTGCTTTAGCCATAATTTCCGAAAATAAATATTGGGAATGGGGGCTACAGCATAGCGGTGAATGAGACTGAAAACCAAGACCTTTGGCTGAAAAAGTCACTGATTTACGTCAGCATATGACGCATATGAATTTACCTTTCTACATGAAAGTGAAATGAAAGTGAAATACCTTCTATAATGAGAAAATTCATCACGGGTACAGGAATCCTGACATGCCACAACTTTTAAAACATATCGATGCGATCGCACGTGAAAAAGACCGTGATGTATTATTTGTACATTTTGAAAATTACGAACATGAAAATGCAGATGCTGAGTCCTATCATTTACGTCAGAACCTGATGGAATGGCTAGAGCAACGCCAAATTAATTTTGCACCCTGTATGGGCATAGAACAGCCTGGCGTAATTGAAAGTTATTCAGGTGATCTTTATATCGATGTGCCATTTGATGAAGCCCATCCGGTTTACCAAATGGTCAGTGAACATCTGGAAGATGCCGAAGGGGAAATGAAAATTCCGGGTGTACTGTTCTTTGTATTATCTCTAGAAACTGCTCTTGAGATTGAAGCCGATCGTGAAGAGTTCTTAAATCTAAATCAAGCTCATGATGATGAATTTTCTGGCCGTGTGAACTGATAGTTTTAGCAAACTTAAATTGATAAAAAAGCCACGATGAACGTGGCTCTTTTATTAAGGGTTTTAAATTTGATTAATACAGTTCACCTGATTTACGGCGAGCAATAAAATCTTTGGATTCTTTCACGATCACCCCAGACAGCAGTAGCAGGCCGATCAAGTTTGGAATCGCCATCAAACCGTTGAATGTGTCTGCGAACAGCCAGACCAGATCCAGTGTTGCTACACAGCCAATAAATACTGAAGCGATATAAATGATGCGATAAGGGAATACAAATTTTTCACCGAGCAGATAGGTGGCACATTTTTCGCCGTAGTAGCTCCAGCCCAAAATGGTAGAATAGGCGAAGAAGATAATACCGAAGGTCACGATCCAGCCACCGACACCTGGCAGCAGTTTGTTAAATGTAGAAACGGTCAGAACAGCACCGGTTTGTCCACCAAAATCACTGCCGGCCATGATGAAGCCCATCACCAGGACAATACCGGTAATCGAACAGACAATAATCGTGTCAATAAAAGTTCCGGTCATGGAAACCAGACCTTGACGGGCAGGATGATCGGTTTTTGCAGCAGCAGCGGCAATCGGTGCCGAACCCATACCAGCTTCATTCGAGAAGACACCACGCGCGACACCATAACGAATCGCCGCACCAATCGCACCACCTACGGCAGCTTCACCAGTAAAGGCATAGGTGAAAATCATTTTCAGTGCAGGGCCCACTAAATCGAGATGGGTGAAAATAATGATCAGACCGCCCGCCACATAACCAATCGCCATAATTGGAACGATGAAGGAAGCAGCTCTAGAAATCCACTTAATCCCGCCTAGAATTACCAGTGCAGAAAACGCAGTGATCACGATACCTGTAACCCAGGTTTCCAGACCAAAACCATTTTCTACCGCGAGTGCAACAGTGTTGGACTGAACTGAACTACCAATTCCGAAAGATGCGACAGCACCAAAGAACGCAAAAATCAGCGCCAGCCATTTCCATTTCAGGCCACGCTCAATGTAATACATTGGACCGCCAGACATTTCACCGCGTTCATTTTTAACCCGGTATTTGACGGCCAGTACACCTTCGCCATATTTGGTTGCCATTCCGAACAGGGCAGTCATCCACATCCAGAATACGGCCCCTGGGCCGCCCAGCACACAGGCAGTTGCCACACCGGCAATATTACCGGTACCGATGGTAGCTGACAGCGCGGTCATGAGTGAGCCAAACTGGGAAATATCGCCTTCATGCGAAGGGTGTTTGCCAAAAACCTGTTTAAAGGCCAGTGGCAACATGCGGAACTGCCAGAACAGCAGGCGGAAGGTCAGGAATATACCGGTACCGACAATGAGGACCAGCATATATGGGCCCCAGACCCAGCCACTGACGGTTTCCATGATGCTTTGTAAATTTTGCATAAATTTCTTCTTATTTATCCGTGTCAGCTTTATTTGAGATGTTGATTGAAAAGCAATTGCTATGCCATGCGCGCTCATCCTAAACGCGAATATTGGCGGATTTGTATTCTATTTTTTACATAGTTTCAGCGCTTTGACAAGAAAAATCCTGTATTCATTGCGCCTTAAAACTAAGACTAAAGATAAATGAATATTGATATAAGAAAAATAAATTAACTTGCAAGATTAGTTGGAAAATACAAATGATGCGAATTTTCTTTTTGTATTCCATGTTTTTTACGTTAATTTGTCGCGATTAAAACTCAAAGTTGAAATGAAATAATGTCAGAAAAATATAGTCACTCATCATCGGAAGATGGTGAGCTACAGCGTAGTTTATCCAACCGGCACCTGCAGTTAATTGCCATTGGGGGTGCGATTGGCACCGGCCTGTTTATGGGTTCAGGGAAAACCATTAGCCTGGCAGGACCATCCATTCTGGTGATTTATATGATCATCGGTTTTATGGTGTTTCTGGTCATGCGTGCATTGGGTGAATTATTGTTATCCAATCTGCAATATAAATCTTTTATTGATTTTGCCACAGATCTGATCGGGCCATGGGCAGGTTATTTTGTCGGCTGGACCTACTGGTTATGCTGGATCACGATTGGTATCGCGGATCTGTCAGCCATTATCTATTACCTGCAATTCTTTAATAACGGCCTGCCATTTACTCCGGGCGAAGGCGTGCTGATCAGTATTGCCTCTATTGTCTTCATTATGGGCTTGAACCTGGCAACCGTGAAACTGTTTGGTGAAATGGAATTCTGGTTTGCTTTGATCAAGATTATCGCCATTATTGTTTTGATTGGTGTGGGTCTGTGGATGATCTTTACTGGCTTTACTAATGATGCAGGTACGGTCGCTTCATTTGCCCATATCTGGGATCATGGCGGTTTATTCCCGACAGGAACTATGGGTTTCCTGGCTGGTTTCCAGATTGCGATTTTCGCCTTTGTAGGTGTAGAGCTGGTTGGTACTACGGCTGCTGAAACCAAAGATCCAGAGCGTAACTTGCCGAAAGCGGTGAACTCGATCCCGATCCGTATCATTATTTTCTATGTGCTAGCTCTGATCATTGTGATGTCAGTGACACCATGGGATCAGATCAATCCAAATGTTTCTCCGTTCGTAAATCTGTTCAGTCAAGCAGGTATTGCGGCGGCCGCGATCATCATGAACCTGGTGGTGTTGTCATCAGTAATGTCATCGATGAACAGTGGGGTGTTCTCAACCAGCCGTATGTTGTTTGGTTTGTCTCGGGAAGAACAGGCACCTAAAGCCTTTGGTCGTTTAAATTCGCGTGCTGTTCCAGCGAATGCTTTGTATTTCTCAGCGATCTGTTTATTGCTCGGTGCAGCATTACAGTACTTCGTACCAAATACGGTTGAAGCATTTACTTTGGCAACAACTCTGTCGACCATCCTGTTTATCTGTGTATGGCTGATCATTATCTGGAGCTACATGATCTATTACCGTACCCGTCCGGAATTGCATGCTAAATCCATATTCAAGTTGCCTGGTGGGTTGGTGACTTGCTGGATCGTCATTATTTTCTTTGTCGGCATGATTGGTGTGTTGTCGCTGGAAGATGATACCCGTCGTGCCTTGATGGTCAGCCCGGTGTGGTTCATTTTGCTGATTATTGGATATTTAGGCTTCTATAAACAGAAACATAAATAATCCATATCAATAAAAACGTCAGCGATCTGCTGGCGTTTTTTTATGTCTGAATATACTCTCTAGCGTTTAGCGCTTTGGTCATACGGATGATCGCGTTATACTTCATCGAAAATACTCATATAGGTGGTCAGATGCGTCAGGTCATTTGCTACATCAGTTTAATTACAGTCGGTTTTGCCTTGGTCGGTTGTGGTCAGTCGGGAGCTTTACATCTTCCAAATGATCCAAACTACGATAAACGTGCCAAGTATTTACTCTATAAAAATACTGAATCTGCACCGCAAGTATCAGATGAACAACAGGATGCGCCGGTCAAGCAGCAATTTGAAGCGCCCGCTGAATCCGATTCAACACCATCTCCTTAAGACTTTCAGAGAAAGGATACATTCATGAGTTTCACCCGCATTAATGGGGTATTGCATGCTGAGCAATGTTCACTGCAACAGCTCGCAGAGCAATTTGGCACACCACTTTATGTTTATTCAAAAGCAACTTTTGAAAAGCATTATCTGGATATGGACCGTGCTTTTAGCTTTATCGATCATCAAATCTGTTTTGCGGTAAAGTCAAACTCTAATCTTGCGGTATTGAATGTATTGGCCAAGCAGGGTGCTGGTTTCGATATCGTGACTGGTGGTGAACTGGCTCGTGTCTTGAAAGCCGGTGGTGAGCCTTCAAAAATCGTATTCTCAGGCTTGGGTAAATCTGAAGCAGATATTAAAAAGGCATTAGAAGTAGGCATCGCCTGTTTTAATGTGGAATCTTATGCCGAACTGGACCGTATTCAGAAAGTAGCGGCTGAACTTAAGGTTAACGCGCCGATTTCACTACGTGTTAATCCGGATGTTGATGCTAAAACCCATCCATATATTTCCACTGGTTTAAAAGAAAACAAATTTGGTATTCCATCAGATAGCGTATTTGATACCTATGCTTATGCAGCATCATTGCCAAATCTTGAAGTGGTCGGGATTGACTGCCATATCGGTTCGCAGTTGACTGAAACTCAGCCGTTTGTTGATGCGCTGGATCGTGTCATTGTCATGATCGACAAGCTAAAAAACATGGGCATCAACCTGAAACACATCGATATTGGTGGTGGTCTGGGTGTGACCTATAAAGATGAAACACCGCCATCGGTTGAAGAATATGCCAATGCCATGCGTCCTGCTTTAGAAAAACTGGGCCTGAAAGTATATATGGAGCCGGGTCGTAGTATCTCTGCCAATGCAGGCGTGTTACTGACTAAAGTAGATTTGCTGAAACCAACCAATCACCGTAACTTTGCCATCATTGATGCCGCGATGAATGACCTGATTCGTCCAGCTTTATATGAAGCATGGATGGATATTCAGTCTGTGACACCGCGTACAGATGTGGAAACAAAAGAATGGGATGTGGTGGGCGCGATCTGTGAAACAGGCGATTTCCTGGGTAAAGAACGCGAGCTTGCCATTAAAGAAAATGATGTACTAGCAGTTCTTGGGGCTGGTGCATATGGTTTCGTAATGAGTTCAAACTATAACAGTCGTGGCCGTGCTGCTGAAGTGATGGTGGATGGTGATCAGGCGCATCTGATTCGTGAGCGTGAAACGGTTGAATCACTTTGGGAACGTGAGCGTTTATTGCCTTAAGGAGACTGAATAATGTTGCTTGAATTTACCAAGATGCATGGCCTGGGCAATGATTTTATGGTGGTAGACCTGATTAGCCAGCGTGCTTATCTGGATACTCTCACTATTCAGCGCTTGGCAAATCGTAACTTTGGTGTGGGTTTTGACCAGCTCTTGATTGTTGAACCGCCTGATATTCCAAGTGCAGATTTTAAATACCGTATTTTTAATGCGGATGGTTCTGAAGTTGAGCAGTGCGGTAATGGTGTGCGCTGTTTTGCCCGTTTCGTGCATGAACGTCAATTAACGACTAAAACCAAAATCAAGGTACAGACCAAAGCTGGAATCGTGGAACCTGAACTTGGTGCCAATGGCTGGGTACGAGTGAATATGGGTTATCCAAAATTCCTACCTCAGGAAATTCCATTCGTGGCTGAAGAACCGGAAAATCTGTATGACATCGATCTGGCGGGTGGTGAGAAACTGACGATTGATGTGGTGAATATGGGTAATCCACATGCAGTGACGATTGTTCCGGATGTGTTGACTGCTGATGTGGCTAAAATTGGTCCACAGGTGGAATCTCATGTGCGTTTCCCGGCACGCGTTAATGCTGGATTTATGCAGATCATTGATGAAAAGCATGCCCGTTTACGTGTTTATGAGCGTGGTGTAGGCGAAACACTGGCTTGTGGTACAGGTGCCTGTGCTGCAGCAGTGTCTGGTATGCGCCGTGGTTTGTTATCTAGCAAGGTCGAAATTGAACTTGCGGGTGGTAAATTGCAGATTGAATGGAAAGAAGGTGATGTAGTCTGGATGACAGGTCCAACCGCCAATGTTTATGAAGGTCGACTGGACTTGCGCTACTTCCAGGGTTAATCCCACATTTATTTCTCTAAAAAGCACCGCACATAGTACGGTGCTTTTTTTATGATAGGATGAATTCCATATTTAATTGATATCACAACAGCTCTATGAATCAGCTTGTGTTTTTACCGGGTGCATCAGGCAGCCAAGGCTTTTGGCAGCCGTTGTTGGCTCATTTAAAAACAGATCAATCTACAAAAATATTGACATATCCGGGCTTCGATGGGGTAGAACCAAATTCAACTATTCAAAATCTTCATGATCTGCAGGAACTCATCACAGAGCAGATTGAGGATGATTCGATTCTGGTTGCCCAGTCCATGGGGGGAGTTCTTGCAGTTGGAATTGCACTACATCATCCACAGAAAGTCAAAGGACTGGTGTTACTGGCAACTTCTGGTGGTGTGGATCTATCACAGTTCGGTTGTGCTGACTGGCGGATAGATTATCGCGAGCAGTTTAAAGATGTTCCTGATTGGTTTTTACAAGATCAAACCGTATTTAGCCTGAAACAGTTAAGCAATCTTGAGATTCCTGTTCTACTGATCTGGGGTGACCAAGACGCTTTAAGTACCGTTCAGGTGGGGCAATGCTTAAAGCAAAATTTGAAACATGCAAACCTGCATGTAATTCAAAGCGGAGATCATTTCTTTGCGGCGACTCATCCAGTACAGACCGCAGAACTGATTGAAGCTTGGCTGGAGTCAATTGAATGGAGCAAGTAAAGCTTTCTGCAAAAGACTTGCTCGGAATCTGGCTCAAAGAACGTGAGATCCAGAACCAGTCTAAACATACCTTGCAGGCCTATGAACGTGATGTGGCTGATTTTCTGGAGTTCTGCGCAGTACAACAACTAGCGCTTAATGATGTGGAAGCCACGGATTTACGCCAATTTCTGGCTGAAAAAGTCGAGCAGCACGGATTAAGTTCGAGTAGCTTGCAGCGGATGCTCTCTTCGATTCGCCAGTTCATGAAATGGGCAGAGCAGGCGCAGTATCTTGCATTTAATCCGGCTGATGATTTTCAGTTGAAACGTCAGTCACGTCCTTTGCCGGGTATGGTCGATATTGAAACTGTGAACCAGATTCTGGACCAGCCGGCTCCAGAAACCGAAGCGCAGCAGCAAATGTGGTTGAGAGACAAGGCGATTCTGGAATTACTCTATTCCAGTGGTTTACGTTTGGCAGAAATTCAGAGCTTAAGAATCAAGGATGTTGATTTTAATCGTCAGCTCTTGCGTATTACTGGTAAAGGCAATAAAACCCGGGTAGTGCCTTTTGGTTCAAAAGCCAAAGACAGTCTGATGGAATGGCTAAAAATTTATCCGCTCTGGAATGGTGATTTTGTACCTGACGCGAATGTATTTATCACCCAAAAAGGCAATCCGCTCGGTGCACGGCAAATTGAAAACCGGGTCAAGTTTCAGGCGCAGCGTGCAGGGGTTAGTGTTGACCTGCATCCGCATTTGTTACGGCATTGTTTTGCCAGCCATATGCTGTCGAATAGTGGTGATCTTCGTGCCGTTCAGGAAATGTTGGGGCATAGCAATTTGAGTACCACACAAATTTATACTCATATTGATTTTGATCGACTTGCGCAGATTTATGATCAGGCGCATCCGCGGGCACAGCATAAAGAATAGGGAAAATATAAAGTTTTCTTCCGCTTGTCGGATGATTAGGATTCATGGCATAAAACTTTCATGTATCATGCTCAAAATATGACCTGAACAGACTGTTGGAAAGATATTTCACTATTGTCTTATTTTTCAAATGGCTGTTTTCGGATATAAGTATAAATAGTAATCAATTTTTAAAAGAAAATCAGCGATCTCGATACTGGAATTTTTATGGACACAGCAATTATCCCGGATATACAACAAAAGCATGCGCAGTTAAGCCCAGCCCAAAAAGATATGTTTGCGGGTTATGGTTTACGCCAGATTAAACATTTTGTTGAGATTAGCTTGCCCACTATTGAAGCCGTTCTCCCTGAAGGAGCAATCGTGCAAGGGATTAATGCAGAAGGAAAAATGCAGGCTTATAATCCTGAAACAGGCCAGTATTATCTATGGATTTCTGATCTGCAATGGCAGACCACGCAGCGAGCCAGTAAAGCTGTTGACCTAAAAGAAGATGCGCTCGAAATTTGGAATATTTTCGATCTGAAGTCTTATGAACTGATTGAACTGAGTCATGTGCATCGTGACTTTCTGCAAGTTTAATGAACATGAAGGATGACTAAGGTCATCCTTTTTTATTGCTAAAATATTTTATAAGTCATCCAAGGGTAACTGAAAACTTTGCTTGATAATCTGGCTGGGTAAATCTGTTTTGACACTGGTAATGCCATTTTTCTTGGTCAAATGTGTGGACTGGAATTTACGGTAACTTTCCAGATCAGGCACCACAACTTTTAACATCGCATCACATTCACCCAGAATGATATAGCACTCCATCACCTGAGGCAGCTCTTTCATCGCCTCGATAAAAGTATCAATGGTTTCTGCATCCTGACCGACCAGCCAGATCCGCGAAAATAGGATCAACTGAAAACCAATTTTCTGTGAATCAACAATGGTCGTGTAATTCTGGATCACGCCCGCATCTTCAAGCAACTTTACCCGACGCAGGCAGGAAGAAGGGGATAGTCCAATTTCACGTGCCAGATCGTTATTCTGAATACGACCATTGGCTTGCAAGTGATGAATGATATTTTTATCAATTCGATCAAGTTTTACTCGCACAGACTTGGAAGATATTTTCATAAATTAGAATATAATTCGAAAAATAGTACTTATTATAAAATAAATTGAAAGCCTATTTTGTAAAAATTCGCAGATACTAATTCCACTTTCCGAAGATTTAAAGGAAAAGGAAATGTCTGTATTTGCACTTTTTGCACTAACCGTGCTTCCCCTGATTTTTACACCTGGACCAGATATGCTGTTTATCCTGTCTCAAGTGATGGGTAAAGATGCAAAAGCAGGCATGATGGCAACCATCGGGATCTGTTCAGGTTATCTGGTACATTCCATTTTGGTAGCAATAGGAATCGCAGCCATTATCGTGTCTTTTCCGGTATTGTTTGAGGCGATTCGCTGGTTGGGTATTGCTTATTTGCTCTATCTGGCTTGTAGCCTGTTGAAATCAGTATTTAGCAAAAATTCAATGAAAATTGAGAAAAAGACCAGTGCTAATCCAGTGAAAAAAGGCTTCTTTACGGCCTTACTCAATCCTAAAGGCATGCTGATCTATTTTGCGATCTTGCCGCAGTTTATCGATAAAAGCGGAAATACTGTAAGCCAAGGCTTAATTCTCTCTTTTATTTTTATCGGTATGATTTTCATTGTTTATTGTGCTCTCAGCATTCTGTTCAGCAGAATTACCCGCAATACACAAATTGATGAGCGTAAACAGAAATGGGTTGATGGCACCTCAGGCGGTTTACTTGCCCTTGCTGCAAGCTGGTTAATTATTAATTAAGCAATTGCGTATTTTAAAAAAGCATACTGCTCCCAGTATGCTTTTTTTATATTTATAGATTGATGACAACCCGATTTTTAGACCTACCTAACAAAATAAAGCGGAGTAAATTGAGCAGATATGTAGAATAAATCCTGATTAATTTCGCTTTATGTCCAAACTGACCAAAGCGGTCATTTTTAAATATAAGTCATTTTCCACAAATCTTAGGACGGATTTGTGCATTTAATAAGCAAAAATCAAAAGTTCTGATGTGTTTCATCAAATAAAAACATAATAAAAATCAAAGGTTAAATTTTATTAAATATTGATAAAATTCATTGTAATAAATCGATACGGATTAATTGTGAACGCATCGTTCAAGGAAAATTACGCATTTTTACAGCTCTTTGCTGAATTGTGACTTGACCGAAATGCCGTGCACATTGCAAGATAGGGCACCTAAAAAAATTTAAGTGAAGAGTTATTATAACTTTTCTCAACATTTACATTTGCTAAAACAGCCGAGGATTACATGAAGGCTCTTGTTGCTGTAAAACGTGTGGTTGATGCCAACGTTAAGGTTCGCGTTAAGCCGGACAACAGTGGTGTTGACTTAACAAACGTTAAAATGTCAATTAACCCATTCTGTGAAATCGCGGTGGAAGAAGCGGTTCGTTTAAAAGAAAAAGGAACTGTTTCAGAAATCGTTGTTGTTTCTATTGGTCCTAAAGAAGCTCAAGAACAAATCCGTTCTTCTATGGCTCTTGGTGCTGACCGCGGTATCCTGGTTGAAGCTGATGACAGCCAATTAGGTGCGTTAGAAGTAGCGAAAATTCTGAAAGGCGTTGTTGAAGCTGAACAACCGCAATTAATCCTTCTTGGTAAGCAAGCGATTGATGATGACTCTAACCAGGTTGGTCAGATGCTTGGTGCACTTCTAGGTGCAGGCCAGGGTACTTTTGCTTCTGAAGTGAAAGTTGAAGGCGACAAAGTACAAGTGACTCGTGAAATCGATGGTGGTTTACAAACTGTTGAATTGAACTTGCCAGCAATCATTACCACTGACTTACGTTTGAACGAGCCACGTTATGCTGCTCTTCCAAACATCATGAAAGCGCGTAAAAAACCGCTGGATACTAAGTCACCTGCAGATTTCGGTGTAACCACTACAACTAAACTGAAAACAGTAAAAGTTGAATCTCCTGCAGAGCGTAAAGCTGGTGTACAAGTGAAGTCTGTAGACGAACTTGTAGAAAAATTGAAAAACGAAGCGAAAGTGATCTAATACAGAAGGATAAAAATCATGAGTATTTTAGTTATCGCTGAGCACGACAACAAAGCATTAAACGCTGCTACTTTAAACGTTGTTGCTGCGGCGCAAAAAATCGGTGGTGATATCACTGTATTGGTTGCTGGTTCTGGCGCTCAAGCAGTTGCTGACCAAGCGGCTAAAGTTGCTGGCGTAAGCAAAGTATTGCTTGCGGATGATGCTGCTTATGCAAACCAGTTGGCTGAAAATGTAGCGAAACTGGTTGCTGAATTGGGCAAAGGCTATAGCCATATTCTTGCTGCTTCTACCACGACTGGTAAAAACATCCTGCCACGTGCAGCTGCATTACTAGACGTAAGCATGATCACAGACATCATTGCTGTTGATTCTGCAAACACATTCAAACGTCCGATTTATGCAGGTAACGCGATTGCAACTGTAGAATCTTCTGAATCAGTTGTTGTTGCAACTGTTCGTGGTACTGCATTCGATCCAGTTGCTGCTGAAGGTGGTTCTGCTGCTGTTGAAGCTGCTACAGCGACTGGTGATGCTGGTATTTCTAAGTTCATTAACGAAGAAATCGTTAAATCTGAACGTCCAGAATTAACAGCTGCTCGTATCGTTGTTTCTGGTGGTCGTGGTGTGGGTTCTGGTGAGAACTATCACAAAATCCTTGATCCACTTGCAGACAAACTGGGTGCAGCTCAAGGCGCATCTCGTGCAGCTGTTGACGCAGGCTTCGTTCCTAACGATATGCAGGTTGGTCAAACTGGTAAGATCGTTGCGCCTGACCTGTACATCGCTGTAGGTATCTCTGGTGCGATCCAGCACTTGGCAGGTATGAAAGAATCTAAAGTGATCGTTGCGATCAACAAAGATGAAGAAGCTCCAATCAATGCTGTCGCTGACTACTGGTTAGTAGGTGACTTGAACACTGTTATTCCAGAATTAGTATCTAAAATCTAATTCCTGAACACAGTTTAAAAAGACGCTCTTGCGTGAGCGGTAAGTGAATACTTACTGCTCTGTTCAGGGGCGTTTTTTATTTATAATGAGAAATGAATAAAATAATAATGAAAGTTTCTATATTGCCTGTATATCAGCCTTTAATCGAAAATGCTCGATTTTATCGACTGTTTTGTTCAACTCTAATATTATTCATTCTCGCTGTATTGACTTATTTGATCATCTTAATACAGCGCTGGACAATAGTTTATTTTTGCTGCCTGTAGTTTTGTAGGGTTTATTTATCTGATCTATTTGAACGCGCTTTCAGATGCACAGGTGCTGGCGAAAGCAGAGCAATGGATCGAACTTGATAATCAGCGATTTCATAACAGTGCTTATGGTATCTAGGGCGATGCGCTGATGGTATTGGCGCCTATTTTTCCTTTTGTATTATCTACGTGGTTGTTATATGGATGTTCTAAATTATTTAAAAATTAAGTATGAAAATTTGAATAATGATTAGAAAATTGGACTGAAAATAAAGATTGGATATGTTGCTTTTGGTGCTTAATAGGGCAGATATTAAGCGAGCTTTAGAAGATTTAAAAGTAATACTAATATTCATATTTTAATTTACTTGCCGGTTTAGCGGCGTCTTCCTGTGAACTTTGATGGTCTGTCGCCCTGATGCATGCTGGTGATGTTGATTGTCGTCCAGTATTTAATTACCTGGCTATTGGTGCAGCTGGATTGCATGCAGGTAAATTGTCTGTGTATGCTTGATCAGCAGAAAGAAACAGTGGATTCAGTACAAAATATTTCCGTGCATAAAATGCGATAATTCAAGCTAAGAATGAACCTCTGTGTGCAGAGGTTTTTTTATGCGTTAAAAATTGTGAAGTGGTTAAAATTTCTACCAAAAATCCTTTGGATAGTTGGGTCTGAAACGGCTTAATTTAGCCTGATTTATGCTATACTGTCCGACTGAATTTTAAATATTGGTTCAGCGTTTTTTGAACCAATTTATAGCTGGATTTACGACATATAAATACAGGTCAAACAAGGCCTGTAGAATAAGGAGTATGCATGAGCGTATCGGAAATTAGACCGATTGCCATTGAGGATGAACTTAAAAGCTCATATCTCGATTATGCGATGAGCGTGATTGTGTCACGTGCATTGCCAGATGTACGAGATGGTTTAAAACCGGTTCATCGTCGTGTGCTTTTCGCAATGCACGAATTAGGCAATGACTATAACAAAGCATATAAAAAATCTGCACGTGTAGTCGGTGACGTGATCGGTAAATATCACCCGCACGGTGATTATGCCGTTTATGAAACGATTGTCCGTATGGCACAAGACTTTAGCTTGCGTTACCAGTTGGTTGATGGCCAGGGTAACTTCGGTTCTGTCGATGGTGATAGTGCAGCGGCAATGCGTTATACCGAAGTACGTATGCGTAAGCTGACCCATGAGCTTCTTGCTGATCTTGAAAAAGATACAGTGGAATGGGAAGACAACTACGACGGTTCTGAGCGCATTCCACAAGTCATGCCGACGCGTATTCCTAACCTGTTGATTAATGGTGTTGCTGGTATTGCCGTAGGTATGGCGACCAATATGGCACCGCATAACATGACTGAAGTCATCAATGCGTGTTTAGCCTATGCCAATGATCCAAATATCAGCATTGAAGGGCTGATGGAACATATTTCGGGTCCAGATTTTCCTACTGGCGGTATTATTTACGGTAAATCGGGTATTGTAGATGCCTACCGTACCGGTAAAGGCCGTTTGCATATCCGTGGTAAATACCACATCGAAGAAGATGCCAAAACTGGTCGTAGCACGATTGTATTCACTGAAATTCCTTATCAGGTCAACAAAGCGAGAACCATTGAGCGTATTGCTGAGCTGGTAAAAGAGAAAAAACTCGAAGGGATTTCTGAACTTCGTGACGAATCTGATAAAGAAGGGATGCGTATTGCGATTGACCTGAAGCGTGGTGAAAATGCTGAAGTCATTGTCAATAACCTGTTCCAGAATACACAGTTAGAAAATTCTTTCAGCATCAATATGGTGTGCCTGGACAATGGCCAGCCGAAATTGATGAATCTGAAAGATATCATTGCGGCATTCATTCGTCACCGTCAGGAAGTCGTGACACGTCGTACCATGTACGAACTGCGCAAAGCACGTGAACGTGGTCATATTTTAGAAGGTTTAACCGTTGCTCTGGCAAATATTGATGCCATCATCGAAACCATCAAAACTTCTGCCAACCCGGCTGAAGCACGTGAACGTTTGCAAGCAGGTGAGTGGGCAGCAGGCGGTGTGGCAGCGTTGCTTGAAAAAGCGGGTGCTGTTTCTGTACGTCCTGATGAAATTGAAGGCGAAGATCCAAACCGCCCGTTTGGTATTGATGGCGATGTGTATCGTTTATCTCCGACTCAAGTTAACGCGATCATGGAACTACGTCTCCATCGCTTAACTGGTCTTGAGCAGGATAAACTACAAGCTGAATATTCTGAAATCTTGGGTCAAATTGCTGAATACACTGCCATCTTAAATGACTTCAACTTATTGATGAATGTGATTAAGGAAGAGCTGGCACTGATCCTTCAGCAATATGGTGATGCACGTAAAACAGATATCGTTGAATCTCGTATCGATTTCTCTCGTGAAGATCTGATTCCTGAAGAGCAAATGGTTCTGACCGTTTCAAAAACTGGTTATGCGAAAACTCAACCATTATCTGACTATGCTGCTCAGCGTCGTGGCGGTCGTGGTAAATCTGCAACCAGCATGAAAGAAGATGATTACATCCAGCATATGGTAGTGACGTCGAATCATGCCACTGTGCTTTGCTTCACTAATGTCGGTAAGGTTTACCGTCTGAAAGTTTATGAAGTACCACAAGCTTCGCGTGGTGCCAAAGGGCGCCCAATGGTGAACTTGTTGCCGCTGGATGACAATGAAACCATTACTGCTATCTTGCCAGTGATTGATGCACCGAAGAAATTCAAAGAACGTCTGGCTGACTTCAAAGCATTTGTGAGAGCCAATGCTGCTCAGCTGCAAACTAACGAAATAATCAGTAGTCACTTTGCTGCACTAGAAGCTGCACTTTCTGAATCTGAAGAGGGTGCAGATGATATTTCTGATGCACTGCGTGTTCAATTAAAAGAATTAGGCTTAGCACTTTCAACCACTGATCTTGATGCTGACATCATCAATGACTTTGCACAGCAAGCCGAAGCTGTTCGTAAGAACTTCTATGTGTTTATGGCGACTGAGTACGGTACGATTAAACGTGTAGAACTGGAACAGTTCTCAAATGTTCGTTCAAACGGTTTACGTGCGATTGAACTGAATGGTGATGACACCTTAATTGGTGTTGCGATTACCGACGGTGAACAGCAAATTATGTTGTTCTCGAACGAAGGTAAAGCAATTCGTTTTGCAGAGACTGACGTACGTTCAATGGGTCGTTCAGCCAAAGGTGTACGCGGTATGCGCGTGACCATTGGTGCTTCTCAGGTTGAAGATGCAGAAGATGCAGATGTTGAATCTGATGATGAAGATACAACTGAAGCTAACTTCATTAGTCGTATCGTATCTCTAGTGGTTGTACCTGAAACCGGTGAAGTGCTGTGTGCTTCTGCAAATGGTTATGGTAAACGTACCCCGGTAGATGACTTCCCAACCAAGAAACGTGGCGGTAAGGGGGTGATTGCAATCAAGACCTCAGAACGTAACGGTGAGCTGGTGGGTGCAGTGGCAATTGACGCATCTAAAGAACTGATGCTGATTTCTGATGGCGGTACATTGGTACGTACCCGTGCTTCTGAAGTGGCACAGACTGGTCGTAATGCACAAGGTGTTCGTCTGATCCGTCTGGCTGAAGATGAAAAACTGGTGGGTGTAGAAGCGATTGAAGCAGTTGAAGATGAGTTGGAAATATTGGAAGATATTGAAAATACTGAATCTGCAGCTGATGATGTAACTGATACACAAGAAGCTGAAAAAGATGATGACAATACAGTAGAGGAATAAGTTCTGCTACTGATGAAAAAGGGCGCTTCGGCGTCCTTTTTTACACATCGGCTAAATGAGAGATAAATAATGAAAACCAGATTGATGCTTTTGACCGCAGCTATTGCACTCAGCGGCTGTAATAATGCAATGGACAGTATGCCCGATCCAAGCCCTGAGCAGGAAAAGGCAGCGCAAGTAGCTTATGAAGACCTGCGTGATGGAAAATATGACGAGTTTTTAGCTCAGCTTGAACCGAAGTTGCAGGCAGAGTTTCAAAACAATGAAAAAATCATGAAGCGTTTTTCACGTTCAATTCCGCAAGGTGAATATAAGTCCAAGACTATCATGAGGAAGAACTTCGAAGAAAATAATGGCAAACCAAGTGAATACAAAGTGAGTTATGAAATTGCCTATCCAAAAAATCTGGTTCAGTATGATGTGAGTTTTGACCAGCCGAATGGCAGTACTAAAATCCGCAACTTTAATATTCAGGTATTTGGTGAATAATTTTCAATGTGAATAGACTGAATAAATCCATATCTAAGAACGTGGGCGTAGCCGATAATAGCCTAAGCTCATACAGATGATGCCGATCACCAATAGATAAGCAAGCTTTCCTAGAATCATATAAGTGGGCACGCCCATCTGATTGAGCTGAATAAACATCTGCACGATTTGGGTCGAAGGTAAAGCTTGCCCAATAAGTTGGACCCAGACTGGCATGGCAGCATGCGGCCAGGCGACTCCTGAAAGCATAAAGAGCGGAATCGAAGTAAAAACAATGATATGACCGGCGCGTTCTGGCATGTCCAGAAAACTGGCGAATAGTGTGGTAATACCAATCATGCAGAATACAAAGATGGGTACAGCCAGCAGCATGCCCCAGAAATTTCCACCACGGGGATAATCAAAATACCAGAAAGTAAAACCAAACAGGTAATAACAGCCCAGACAGCCAATGGTCAGAATCGCCAAACTGATACCACTTAAGGTGGTCAGATTAATCACCTGTCTACTTTCTCGATACAACGCAATTAACATACTCAGGCCTAGAAAAATAGTCTGATGAATAATCAATGGCGCAACAGCCGGAAACACATAGCTGCCATAGCCAGAAAGCGTATTAAATAATGGAATCTGGTGAATGGATAGGGCAGGAGAGAAGTGTGAAATCTCGCTAAAGCGTTCCGCATATTCGCTTAAGGTATTTTCTACTGAAGAGACCAAGCCCAAACCAATCTGTTTGGTAATTAAAAAGTTAGCAGCACTTAAGTACAGCCCAATCCCGCCATTTTCACCGTGCCGGATAGATTGTGAAAGATTATCTGGTAATAATAAAATCCCGTCGGCTTTTTGAGTTTCCACCCAGTGTTTAGCTTCAGCAAAATTTCCAGTCACCGCCTTGATTTGTACATTGGGGCTTTGGCTGACATGACTGATGATGGTATTGGTTAAAGCACTTTGCTCTTCGTCGACAATAATAATCGGCAAGGCTTCTGCCTGTTCAGCTTTATACGCCGTTGGATAAAAAAAGCTGTAAAACAGAACCGATAAAATTAGGGTGGTAAAAATACTGGTATTGCTAATAATGTCTTTAAAAGTTTGGCAATAAGCTTTCCAGAGTGATTTCATTGTGACACTCCTTTGGCTGTTTTTTTGAGAAAGACATAGGCCAGCACAGCATAAAGCACGACATAAATGACGAGCACGAACATCGGTTGCAGTGAAAGAGAGAGCGGACTGCCAATCACCCATTGCTCCGTCTGTAACTTGGCATAGGGTGTATAGGGAATAATATTGGCCCAGAACTGGGTGAATAGTGGGGCATTATTAAGGGGCAAAGTCACCCCAGCAAAACTGAGCGATGAACCACCATAAACTGCTAGTAGACCAAAAGATTTGGTCAGGTCTTGAGTGGCCAGAACCACCGCACTACTGATAAAGGCATAGGCACTATAGAACAGTATTTGCGCCAGAAGAATTGGCCATAATGACCCGGCAATAAACCAGCCGCGAATTTCGACCAGCCAAAACATCCAAGCCCAGGTCCAGCAACAAAATATTGCTACATAAACCAGATTTTTAGACAGCAGTGCCGACCACAAGTTTTGTTGGGCAATCCAATGACTAATAGTATGTCGTTTAATTTCCTGACCCACAGCAAAAGCCACACAGCAACATAACAGCAAGTGCAAAATTGCCGGCACCATGTAAGGTTCCAGATAAAATTCATAATTCAGCTGCGGATTATACAGTGGGGAAATTTTAATATTCGGTGTAGGTGCTTCCAGATAGGGGAGCGTGTTACCTAGATACTGCTTGCCAGTAAATTCAGCCAGAGCCTGCAAGGTGCTAAGTAGCATAGCCGAAGAAATGGTATTCCCGATACTAAAATAACTCTGATTAAAAGCAATACTAATTTCAGCATCCTGAGCTTTGACCAGTCGTTGCTCGGCTCCGGCAGGAATATGAATATAGCCCCAGATTTTATTTTCGTTTAATAGCTTTTCGATTTCGACCGTTTGATCAGAAATGGTATGCACTTGTAGGGTATGATTCAAAGATAAATGATCATAAATCTTGCTGCTCAGGCTACTTTGATCCTGATCAATAATGGCGACTGGTAGATGATCCGGTTTGCCTTTGGCAAACATGCTGCCAAGTAAAATCAGAATACAGGCTGGGGCGAGCAGAACCAGAGTCAGATCACATTTCTCTCTGCATAAATAGCGTATTTCACGCTGAATACCCGCCCAGAATCCAGAAGCCATTTATTTTGGCTCTTTCAATTTAAACAGCACGCTCATGCCGACTTTTAGCTCAGGCATTTCAGTGACTGGCACAAGATGAACTTTAAAACTGCGGACATCATAACCACCGGTTTGGCGCGTGGTTTTAATGGTGGCAAATTCACCTTCAGCACTAATATTTTTTACTTTAAAAGTGGCTGATTGATTCAGTGCCGGAATAAAACCTTCAAGCTGTTGCTGTTTACCTAAAGCGGCATATTGGTCTTCACGAATATTCAGGCTGATCCAGCGTTCTGCCGAGATCAGGCTGACCACTGGCACTGCGGTTGCCACCAGCTCAGTGGCATTTCCATAGGTTTTGGAGACGGTACCATCAATCGGTGCCAATAATTCAGTTTCTGCTTCTAGTGCATTGGCTTCAGCGACTGCTGCACGGGCTATATCGACCTGAGCATCTGCTGAACTTTTCTGTTCTGGTGTACTGCCGCGTTTAGCCCGGGCATATTGCTGATAAGCGGCTTCGGTCATTTGGGATGCAGATTGTGAAGCTGCAAACAGTTCATCTCGGCGCTGGCGGGAAATGACACCCTCCTTAAACAGGTTAGCTCCACGTTGATAGGAAGTTTTAGCGAGTTGCTCCTGTGCTTTTAGTGACTGCCAGTTGGCATACAGAGAAGCGATATTTTCTTCCTGAGAACCACGTTCTGCGGTGGACTGAAGTGCTAATGCAGACTGTAAAGTGGCTAAAGCCTGCTGCTTTTTCGCCTCAATTTCAGGACTATGTAATTTTACCAGCGCCTGGCCTTTCTTGACGTTATCGCCTTCCTGTACATAAATCTTTTCAATCCGGCTTGGAACTTTAGTGGCCACTTGAACGGTTTCTGCCTCAACCCGGCCTTGTAGCTCGATTTCTTTGGGTTGATAGGTTTTCCATAGGCCAAACCCAATCAAAGCAAGAATCACTGGAATTAAAGCTAAAAGCAGATATTTTTTGCGCGATTTTTTTTCTGTGCTTTCAGGATTATCTGGCTCTGATTCACTGTAATTGATTTCTGAAGCCGTTTCATCAACAGGATGTTCTGGCTTTTGCTCATCTGTCATGTCTGGCTCCATTAACGAATATAGTGGGTATTGGCATGTTGCATGTAATTTGGAAATTCAACAATTGAGCCATGGCTCTGTAATAAGGTCGCGAGAGATATTACATATTTATAAGCGTTTAATGCCATTTCTGCCTTTAAACTGCTGAGCATGTTTTGGGCATCGATGACCTGAGTGGCTGTCCCGACTTCTTCCTTAAAGGATAACTCTTGAATACGTAGGTTTTCCTGAGCTGCTTTCAGGTTCTGCTGAAGTAGAGCATCACTTTGCTGGGCGCTGACTGCTTCACTAAATGATTTATAAATCAGGTTTTCAATCTCCTGCTGGGTACGCGCCGTCATGAGTTCAGCGGCATAGCGTTTCAGCTCTGCAGCCTGAATATTTTTATTTTTATCAATGCCTGAGAACAGGTTATAACGTGCTGCAACCCCCACAATCCAGTTTTGATGTTGATCCAAGCTATATTCACCAAACGCAAAAACATTTGGCTTTTTAGCGGCCTGCTGGGCTTTGACATTGGCTTTGGCCAGTTCGGTATCCATCTGCATTTTTTTGATCAGGGGAGAGTTCTGACTAAAACTGCTGAGCAGAATATTCACATTTTGTGGTTCAGCACGATTCACAAACAAAGGTGTGCTTAGCTCGGTGATATTGCTATCCAGCAACAGATTATTTAGCTGAAATAGGGCAGCATTCAGATTGGCTTGGGCATTTTGTTGTGCGCGTTCAGCATTATTGCGTGCCACTTCGAACTGCATGCGTTGACCTTTACTGATAAAACCCTGCTGTTCCAGCTTCAGAGCATTACGATAATGTTGTTGCATGGCATTTGAATTAAAGAGTGCTGCATCCAGTAACTGTTTTTGTAGTTGAACATTAAAGTAAGACTGAATCAGTTCAAAACGCTGAGTATCCTGTTGCTGCTGATTACTAAGTTCGCTACGTCCTGACTGAATATTGGCAATTTCTTTGGCGCTACGGGTGAGGCCTCCGGTATATAGTGGCATCATCACGGAAACAGTGGGACGAATCACCTGATCTTCAAGGACGACATTAGACGTATCCGGAATCAGACCAACTCCGCTATGAATAGTATTGTTAAGTCCTTCACGCAGTGGATCAGTAATACCTGCAGGTAGATCCACACCATTACTGGCTTCCCACTCATTAAGCCGGCCATTCACGCCTTGAGAGAGTGAATTTTCCAGATTATTTTTAAACTGCTTTAATGGAATATCGACTTCACTATGAAAGGCATAGGCACGAACATTCAGGTCAACACGAGGTAGGCCAATACCTTTGACAGCTTCTGCTTCAAGTTTTGACGCTTGCTCCAGACTTTGAAAAGCCTGGCTACTATAGGAACGTTGCAACAATTGTTGTTCTGCATCCTTAAAGCTGATGCTTTGTGCATAAGCAAAACTGCCATACATCATAGATGCAAGCACAGTCAGACCCCAGCAGACACATTGTTTATTTTTCTTCATATTCATAAAGTGGTAATGTAAAAGTCACATTAATTCAGTCTAAGCTGCATTATAAATCAAGTGCTTGCAGTGCAGGAATGGGTTAAGTTGTAGTATTGTTGTAATTTGAAACAATTCACTTCTCAAGTTTCAAGCTGATAGTTCTATGTCACTCTAAAACTTGAGCCGAGTTTAAATTCATTTTTCAATTATTTTATATTAGCGGCCGATTCAACATCTTCTAAGCATTGGATGAGATTGAATATTTTTAGCTGTACAATTTCTCATAAATGAAATCACCGAGTTAGAACAAAAAAATCAAAGATATTCAAATTATCCCTCGAATCTAGATTGGTTTTTTGACTCTATCTTCATTCTTGGATAGAAATAATTTTGTGCAAGCGGCGTCCAGATATGGTTAAATGCCATCATTTTATTGTGTTTCACTCTGAAAGGAAAAATCATGCGCGCGTACAACTTCTGTGCTGGTCCTGCTGCATTACCTACTGCCGTACTTGAAAAGGCTCAAGCTGAAATGCTTGACTGGCAGGGCAAAGGTCTTTCGATCATGGAAATGAGCCACCGTAGTGCAGACTATGTTGCAGTTGCGGAAAAGGCAGAAGCAGACCTTCGCAAACTCATGAATATTCCTGAGAACTATAAAGTACTGTTCTTGCAGGGTGGTGCATCTTTGCAATTCTCGGCAATTCCATTGAACTTGCTGGGTAAAAACAACAAAGCTGACTATATCCGTACCGGTATCTGGTCTGAAAAAGCATTGAAAGAAGCTAAACGCTATGGCGATATCAATGTGGTTGAAGCAGGCATTAAAACTGAAGATGGTAAATTAGCGATTGCTGATCAAAGCACATGGAATCTTTCTGATGATGCCGCTTATGTGCATTATGCAGATAACGAAACTATTGGCGGTCTGCAATTTGCCCATGTGCCAGAAACTGATAAGCCACTCGTATGTGATTTCTCTTCAAGCATTCTGTCTGCACCGATTGATGTTTCTAAATTCGGTCTGATATATGCCGGTGCGCAAAAGAATATTGGCCCTGCAGGTTTAACACTGGTTATTATCCGTGAAGATCTGCTTGATCAGGCAAAACCTGAAATTCCAAGCATCCTGAAATATGCAGATCAAGCGAAAAACGGTTCGATGGTCAACACACCATCAACTTATGCATGGTATCTATCTGGTCTGGTATTTGAATGGTTACTGGAACAGGGCGGTGTAGACGCGATTCATAAAGTGAACCTGCAAAAAGCTGAATTGCTTTATGGCTATATCGATTCTAGCGACTTCTATGCAAATCCGATTGCCAAAGAAAACCGTTCAATCATGAACGTTCCATTTACCTTGGCAAATCCTGAACTTGAAAAACAGTTCCTGCAAGAAGCAAAAGAAAACCATTTGCTTAACCTTGCCGGCCACCGTTCAGTAGGCGGTATGCGTGCCAGCATTTACAATGCCGTACCGTTAGAAGGTGTACAGGCATTGGTAAACTTCATGGATGACTTTGCTAAACGCAATGCTTAATTCCTGAGAATTAAAAAACCCGGCAATTGGCCGGGTTTTTTTATCATTTAATTCGGGTTAAAAAACAAAGTTATGTAAGATATAGCCGCAAATGAGCATACCCAATACGAAAAATAGGCATGACATCATATCAAGCTGATAACGCGAGCCAAGATGATGCTCAACCTGCTGTAAATTTTCTTCTTGAACGATTTTCATAGATATTTATTATCCGATCTATTTATCGTAAATGATTATTTGTTGATCGTATTTTTACCATAAAAAATTGATTAAATAAAGTCCATTCTTAACTAAACTTCATAAAGTATTAATTTTATTTAAATAACTGGCCTCAATATATTCATAAAAATAGAACTATTATATTAAGTCATTATTTTTATAATGTTTTTAATATGATTATTCAGTTTAAGATAACATTGAAAATGAATTTATTTGAATTTAAATCTGTGGATAAATCTATTTTTAATAAATTCAAAATCCATTAATTCTGATTTCAATTGTGGATAAAAAATCATCAGAATTGAGAGAATATCGCACTAAAATAAATAAAAAACAGGAGACTCATATAAAAATATGAGTCTCCGATCTGGATATTCAGCTTAAGCTGCTTTTCGATAGATATTGGCCTGAATCCACAGATTGCCCCGAATATATTGACCAATCTGGAAATCTTTATGCTTGTCATTGCGGGTGGCTACACGGATCAAGGTAGCCGGCTGGCCTTCATCATGAATCAGGGTAACATCATAGAGCATGTAGTCCTGATCCATAAATTGCATTGAAGTTTTACCGACAATATTGCCCTGGAACCAGGCTTCATCTTCCTGACCCATGGTCTCACCATAGAGATAAGCGACCATTTTGGAGAAATCAACCGTTACCGGTTCTTTGTCTTCTTCAGATTTCGGCTCCCAAGCATCGATCTGTTCCTGTAAATTATCCGGTGCAACACCATTATTTTCCGCAAGAATTGCATTCAGGGCACGGTGATGTTTGATAGAGGCAGGATCATCCACGACTAAATGTTCATGGTCAGTCACCACTTCCAGTTCATAAGCCCAGGCATTTAAGTTGACGATATAAGACTGGTCTTTTTCATAATGCGACCGGTTGACGCTGTACAGCGTATCAAAGGCATAGATGATATTGTTGGCACCCAGATTGAGACGCAACACAGCTTGGGTGTCGGATTTACAAGAAATAATCCGGTCAATCGTGGCTTTCACCTGGTAGGGACTGTCAAAACCCGGAAATGCGGTTTTCACAGCCTGTGGCTTGTTATTTTCTACGGCAATCACTTGGCTTAATTGTACCGCAGCTTTGCTCGGTCCCTGAATCAGCCAGGTGGTTTCATCCATATCGCATTCTTGTGTACACAAGCCCATCGGCATTACAGGTGCGTCAAGGGCTTTGCCTAACCACTGGGGAACATCTGTGCCTGGGTTTTCAGTAAGCAAGGTCCAATGTTCGACATGACTACCGAAATTTTGATCATCAATAGTGATGATCTCTGGGCTATTCTGTTTTTTCATATGCACAATTGATCTTGGATGACTTATTTATAGTTAATCGAGGGCCATTACGATTTTTCAAGTCACTCGAATGAATTTAAAAATTAAAATGCAAATCATGTGAAGTCAAATATTTTTCTAGTTGTGAGTGGCTGACTCATTTAATACGGTTGAGTTGAGTATTTAAATACCAGGATATTCAGAGAAAGAGCAGTTTTAGGCATCAACCTGCATCCTCTGATTTGCTACACTAGTCCAAATTTCTCCCTTATGGAAAGCTGTGTGTTGCCATTCAAACTTTGGGTCGATGCAGATGCATTACCTCGTATTCTGAAAGATGTGATTATCCGTGCCTCCGATCGTTATCAGCTTGAAGTCACTTTTGTGGCTAATCAGCCGGTAGGGATTACACCGTCGATTCGCATCAATTCTATTCAGGTCATGAGCGGGGCAGATGCAGCAGATCAGGAAATTGTTGATCGTATGAAAGAGCATGACATTGTGGTGACGCAGGATATACCCTTGGCTGCTCAAGTCATCGAGAAGGGCGGTATCGCGATTCACCCGCGTGGCGAAATCTATACAGTGGCTAACGTCAAAGCACGTCTACATTTACGTGATTTTATGGATACCTTGCGGGGGGCTGGTGTACAAACCGGTGGCCCACCGCCGATTTCTGAACGTGATAAACGTGAATTTTCCAGCTCTCTAGATCAAACCATTCAAAAACAGAAACGTAAAACTGCGATTAAATAAAAAACGAGATCAAGTATGCCCCCAAAAAGTAACCTGATGTTGACCTATGCCTTGCTGGTTTTCATCTGGTCCACCACACCACTGGCGATTGTCTGGAGTGTGGAAGATTTGCATCCGATGTGGGCATTGGCGATCCGGTTTTTTCTAGCACTTCCTTTGGCCTTAGGATTATTGTGGTTATTTAAAACCAGATTACCGCTTGATCGTGTTTCCCTGCATAGTTACTTGGCGGGTGCATGCAGTTTTATCGGCTCGCAAATTTTTACTTACTGGTCTACGGATTATTTAAGTTCCGGTATCATTGCCTTAATGTTCGGCTTGGCACCCTTAATTTCAGGCCTCATTGGGCGTTTTGTGTTTCAGATGCAGCTTTCCCTGAATCAATGGCTAGGAATGGGAATTGCTTTAACCGGACTTTCTGTGATCTGTCTAGGTGATGCAGATCAGCATATACAGCCAATTGGAATCGTGATCGCTCTGGTTGGGGTGTTAGTTTATTGCGTATCCATGTTCTGGGTGAAGAAAATCAATGCACCAATTGATCCTATGGCACAGGCGGCCGGTTCGATTGGTTTGTCAGTCGTTTTCTCTATCGGTATGTTGCCATTTATCTGGCAATACGCACCCACTGCTATGCCACATGCCAAGTCCTTATTTGGTCTGGTATATGCGGTAATTATGGCATCACTGATTGCGATGTTCTGTTATTTCAAACTGGTACAGAAGATTAAGCCGACGACCCTATCTTTAACCACCGTTCTGACACCAATGCTGGCCTTGCTGGTAGGTGTATTATTGAATAATGAAAAATTGCCGCTCATTGCTTTGGTGGGTGTAGTAATTTTATTGTTCGGCTTAGTGGTTTATTTCGCTAAAGAAATTAAGGCGAGCTATAAAGCCCGCCTTTAATAAAAAGATAGATGCCAGTCTTAAGCAAAGCTGGCTTTCACACATTCGCCCAGTTTGACGCGATCCTGAGGATGCAGGGTAATGAAATAAGCACCCGTACGATATTTCCCGTTTTCTTCTGCACGACTGTAGGCCACCTGAGCGGTTGCCGCGATGTGGAAGAAGTTTTCCGGGTGACTTAAAGTCACATGCAGATAGGTTCCTTCACTAATCGGCTGATCACTAAAGAAGCTAAAACCAGTCTCTGAAAAGTTCACATGTTCCGGTACAGGTAACATGCTTTGTACAATTGCGTCATACAAAGAACCGGTAATAAGGTTTAATTTTTGGTTGAATAAGGATAAGATTCGAGCAATTTGTTGATCTTTTTCAGATAATTGTTCTAATTCGTAGTTAACAGCATGATCAAATTGATCTAGCTCTGCAAGTAGTAGAAAATAGCGGGGCAATACGAAATTAGCATCGTAAGGATCATTCAAGGCAACATCATCGGAAATAATCTGATAATTGATTCGTAAAGCAGCATCGATTCGAGACAGGACTCGTCTTTCAGTGAATCCGTTTGGATGCTGTACATTTTCCATAATTTATTACCTCGGACTAGATGGTTATGTTCAAACCAATCTCGCTGTATATAGGGTTGAAATATACTCGCGCACGGCGTAGTAACCACTTCATTTCTTTTATCGCATTGGTCTCAATGATCGGTCTCACGCTCGGTGTAGCAGTCCTCATTACAGTTTTGTCTGTCATGAATGGTTTTGACCGAGAGTTGAAAAATCGCGTCTTGGGGATGGTTCCTCAAGCCACTGTTTCTTCGACGCAAATTCTAACAAATTGGCCTGAACTTGCAAAGCAGATTGAGCGGCATGAACACGTTCAAGGTGTGGCTCCTTTTACCCAGTTACAGGGGATGCTCACGGCTCAAGGGCAAGTTGCCGGAATTATGGTCAGCGGAATTGAACCAAAGTATGAGAAGAAAGTTTCGATCATCCAGAACCATATGGTCGAGGGTAGTATTGATAACCTGAAAAAAGGTGAATTTGGGATTGTTTTAGGCAAACAGATGGCAGATGCCATGGGCGTAGGCTTGAACGATAATATTACCTTGGTTCTACCTGAAGCGACGCCTTCACCAGCGGGTGTTGTGCCACGTTTTAAACGCTTTAAAGTGGTTGGGATCTTCAGCATTGGTGCAGAAGTTGATTCGATGATGGGTTATATTGCCTTGAACGATGCTTCAACCTTGTTACGTCTGCCAGATGGTGCTCAGGGCGTACGTATGAAGCTGGATGACATTTTCGCAGCGCCTCAGGTTTCTCAGGAAATTGTGCGTGACTTACCGGGTAACTTCTATGCCTCTGACTGGACTTATACCCATGGTAATCTGTTTAGTGCAATCCAGATGGAAAAAGCGATGGTGAGCTTATTGCTATTCCTGATTGTCTTGGTCGCAGCATTTAATATCGTGTCTTCACTGGTAATGGTGGTCACAGATAAAAAATCCGACATCGCAATTTTACGTACTTTGGGTGCTTCACCTGCCACGATTACCCGAATCTTTATGGTTCAAGGTACTGTGATCGGCGTAATCGGAACTTGTGCGGGTGCCATTCTCGGGATTATTGCCGCCACCAGTATTAGTAGTTTTATTGGCTGGTTAAACAATTCACTTGGCCTGAATATGTTTGATGCTTACTTCATCAACTATTTACCTTCTTATCTGCGCTGGCAGGATGTGGTCGTGATTGTAGGTCTGTCACTTGCTTTAAGTTTCCTGGCCACTATTTATCCAGCATTCCGTGCTGCTAAAATTCAACCGGCGGAGGCATTGCGTTATGAGTAATCTGGTTCTGGATGCCCAAAATATCGAGAAATCTTTTACAGATGGAAAATCTACGGTTGATGTGATCAAAGGGATTTCATTGCAGGTAAAGGCCGGGGAATTTGTTTCTATTGTCGGTTCAAGTGGTTCCGGTAAAAGTACCTTGTTGCATATTCTGGGAGGATTGGATCGTCCTTCTGCCGGACAAGTGATGGTCAATGGCCGCCGTTTTGACAATTTATCTGAAGCAGAACGCGGCTATGTCCGTAATGAAAATTTGGGCTTTGTATATCAATTCCACCATTTATTGCCAGAGTTTACTGCACTAGAAAATGTCGCGATGCCTTTAATGCTTCGTAAAAACGTCAAGTTTAAAGAGGCTAAACAGCAGGCAGAATACTTACTGGAGCGTGTTGGATTAACCCATCGTTTAACCCATCAACCGGGCGAACTTTCAGGGGGCGAGCGTCAGCGTGTAGCACTGGCTCGTGCCGTGGTGACCAAGCCGAAGTTAATGATGGCAGATGAGCCAACAGGTAACTTGGACCGTAAAACAGCCGATAAAATCTTTGAGTTACTGACTGAATTACGTAGCGAATTCAATATGGCTATGTTAATTGTGACCCATGATGAGCAATTAGCGCATTCGGCAGACCGAATTCTACATATGCGTGATGGCTTGTGGATGAATGACTAATTGCAGGAATAATCCTCTTTAATTGAAGCTCACTTCGGTGGGCTTTATTATTGCCTGAAAATAATAATAAAAAAGAAAATCTTCATGTTGCAATGGCTGTGTCTGGGCTGGATTTTAGGCCTTGCCTGTATGGGAAAATCTTTTCTGAATATTGAGTTGAATTCAATCTCAGTGATATTTCTTGCTGTGCTCTTTTATTTCTGTAGTTCCAAGCTCAATACTGTTCTGAAAAAGCCCTTACATAAAGGATTGCTGGTAAGTACCTGTATTCTACTCGGGACATTTTTGGGATATGGTTATGCCAATCAACAGCTCAGCCAACGGCTATTGAATGTCGAGCATGAAGTACTGCAGAAAGACATTATCGTTTATGTCAAACGCTTGAATAAGCTCAGTGATCAATCCATCCAGCAGCCTTTGGAGGTATTAAATCTCGATGGACGCACCGTAACCTGGATGGGTTTTCTATCTGTAAATCCTCCCAATACTTCACAACTATCAGCGAATCATGAAAATTTAAATACGCTTGAACTGGGTCAGTATTACCGGCTGCAAGGTCAGGTACGTCCTAATCACAGTTATGCAACGCCCGGTGCTTTTGATGCTGAAAAATGGGTGCTCCAACAGAATGTGATGGCAGGTTTCCGGATCAAACAGATAGAGCAACTTGATTCAGCTACTGTTTCTACACTGGGGCATAGTCAGTATATTCGAGAGCAAAGAGCTTTAACTCAGCAATTTTTACTTTGGGTAGAACAGAAACGGCTGGAATTAAGAGAGTTCATAGCAAGACAACCTGTACAAAATAAAGGTTTGATTCTAGCTTTGCTTACCGGAGATGAAAGCCTTTTAAGTCCTGCAACTGAGCAACAATTTCGACGTATGGGCATGAGTCACTTATTGGCGATTTCCGGACCACATGTGCTGATCTTTGCCCTGATGGTCTGTGCCATGCTTCGGCTACTTGTCGCACGAAGTATGCCTAAGCTTTATCTAAGATGGCCACGCCAGTATTTTTTGGCTTTGCCTTTTCTGTTTTGTGTGGTGCTGTACTGTGCCTTTGTGGGTTTTGAAATCCCGGCAATCCGAACCCTGCTGATCTGTATGATTGGTGTCATCCTCATGCTGCTTCGACAAAATCTGCAAGCTTTAAAACTTCTAATTCTGAGCGCCGCCTTACTGTTATTCATTGACCCCTTTAGTATCTTGTCCGCGGCTTTCTGGCTGTCCTATGGGGCCTGTTTTGTATTGCTCAGAATTTATCAGACCATTCAACAGCGACCATCCGAGCAAAATCAGACAGCAATACAAAAAATGTATTTTGCGGCTAAAGTGCTGGTGGAATCACAGTGGAAAATCTTTCTCGCTTTATTTCCTTTAATGATGCTGTTTTTTAAGCAGATTACCTGGATCACGCCGTTCAGTAATCTGGTCGCAATCCCCTGGATTGGTCTGCTGATTGTGCCGATCGATATTTTGGCAGCAATTCTATTTTTTATCGCTGAACCTGTCTCAAGCATGCTATTTCAGCTGAATGATCTTATGCTGAATATCTTGTTGGGATTCTTAAATCTGCTGGATCACTGGTTTAAACCGCAATTAATTCCAGTTGCGATGAATCTCTGGATGATTGGCCTATGCATCCTGTCTTTGCTGATTTTATTCTTACCACGAGGCGTATTACCAAAATCCTGGATAGCTGTCGCGGCGGTACCAGTTTGTATTCCTCAATTCTATCATCCGCCATTTCAGCTTTCAGTGCTGGACGTCGGTCAAGGACAGGCGATATTCCTTCGTCATGGAACCCATAACATGATGATCGATATGGGCGGTTATTATGATGAGGAAAAATTTAGTATTGGGAAGCAGGTAATCATGCCATTTCTGTCGGTACAAGGTGTTTCTCAACTGGAGCAGGTGATTTTAACGCATCTGGATCAGGACCATAGTGGTGCTTATCACAGCATTAAAGACCAGCTCAAGATTAAGAATATCTATGCCAATGAAGTGACCGAAACTGCAGCCTCTTCAAACTTTCAATTATGTTATCAGGGACAGCGGTGGCAATGGCAGAATGATGTGCAGATTAAGGTCATTGCACCAAAACTAGAACAATTAAATACTGCTAATTTCAATAAAAATGACCTGTCTTGTGTAGTGTATTTGCAGCTCAAAGATGTCTGGCCTTATCAGAATTTTCTGCTGATGGGAGATGCAGGTTGGCAGACTGAATATCAGTTACTCAAAGACTATCCTGATTTAAAAGTGGATGTCTTGATCTTAGGTCATCATGGCAGTCAGCACAGTTCAGCTTATCATTTTTTGCAGCATTATCGTCCTAAGCTGGCGATTGCGTCTGCTGGAAAATTTAATCCTTACGGGCATCCAAGTCAGTTGACTCAACAGCGTCTCAAAGAATTGGATATTCCTCTATTGACTACAGCAGAGCATGGCAGCCTGCATTTTCATCAGCAAGGAACTCAAATCATTCTAGAAACTGAAAGAAGTCGCTGGAAGTGGTTACAAAGACAAAATCTAACTGACTGATTTTACAGATAGTTCAATAGAAGCCGGATTAGAAGTTCTTAACTGGTTCACTTTGGACAAAGCTTGGTCATGATCAAGCTTATAAATATTTCCCAGATCTTCGTGAGCTCTAAAGCGTTTATAGCTCCAGTGATAATGTTCAGGATGACGCTGAATCAGGTTTTCAATTGTGTTGATGATGATGCCTGTACCCTGATTGGCATCTCCCTGATAAATTTTTTCATCTATGGCCTCGATATGAATATCAAAGCCAGCATCCTCATTACGCAGGGCATAAAGGAACAGGGCACGAGCTTTAGTTTTCTGGATCAGCTTGGCGCTCAGATTACTGGTAGCTAGAGGAACACCAAAGTAAGGAATATATTCACCGCCAACGTTGGGTGTATGATCCGGCAGAATGACAGTAGTGCCACCTTGCTTCAAGGCCTTGAAAATCTGTCGTACACCAGACTCATCTGTCGGCACCAGATTGGCCTGTTCGCGACTACGAGCTGCACGTACAAACTGATCCGCTGCCTGATTTTTTACAGGCTTATACATGATGGTCATTGAAGTGAATTGCGCAACATAGGCATTCATGATTTCCCAAGTGCCAAAGTGCGGCACAATCAATACCAGCCCTTTATTTTGTGCCAAGGCATCATGCAGTAAATCTTCGCCTATAACTTTATGCACTCTCTCAATATTTTTCTGATTACTCGAGCCCCAAATACTGAAAAATTCGAAATAAGACATCAGTTCATTGCGAATCGCGGCACGGGTAATCCGTTCTCTTTCCTGTGTCGACAGTTCAGACAAACTGATCTCAAGGTTCAGGCGAATTACATCAGAAGTTTTAGAAACTTTAAAAATATTAACGATTAAGGCAAGAATACGCGCAATCCATCGGGAAACTGAAAGCGGTTGGCGGCTAATATATTTGAGTAAACCGTAAGCTGAATTCTTTGAGCTGCGTTCAGTCATTGAGTTGTAATATTGATAAAATAAAAAAGAATAGCACTTATTATAGGCGAAAACGGTTTCTTTAGACAGAATTACCCTTTTCGGTGTATATAATGGGTTCAATATAAATTAATTTATTGGATTATTTATGTCCGATTGGCCACCAAAACCTGAAAATCAAATACAAAATACGCAACAACCAGTTCAACCGACTGGCCCAGAATGGAAACTGCTGGAGAAAGCAGTTTTAGCTTCAGTAGAAGAGCAACGACGGGCACGTCGCTGGGGGATCTTCTTTAAATTTCTAACCTTTGCTTATCTGCTGGTTGTCATTCTTGCGCTAGGTAAAGGCTGTAGCATGAGTGCTTCTGATCCGAGTGCAGGCGCAGGTGCACACATTGCTGTGGTTGATATTATTGGTACGATTGCCGCAGACAAGCAAAGCGTAAATAGTAGCAATACCATCAAATCACTCAAAAAAGCCTTTGAAAACAAGCAAAGTAAGGCTGTTGTTTTAAATATTAATTCACCGGGTGGTTCACCAGTCCAGTCAGATGAAATCTGGCAGGAAATCCAGTATCTGAAAAAACAGCATCCTGAGAAAAAACTCTATGCCGTGATTGGTGATACTGGGGCTTCTGGTGCTTACTATATTGCATCTGCTGCAGATGAAATCATTGTCAATCCCTCGAGTCTGGTCGGTTCAATCGGTGTGATCATGCCGAACTATGGTGTGAATAACCTGCTGCAAAAACTTGGAGTTGAAGACCGCACCATGACTTCAGGTGAAAATAAAGCTTTGCTGTCAATGACACAGCCGGTTGATCCTGCGCAAAAAGCGCATGTACAAGGTGTGCTGGATAATGTGCATGGTCACTTTATTAATGCTGTAAAACAGGGGCGTGGAGCGAAATTGAAATCGACTGATCCTGCTATTTTCTCAGGTCTGTTCTGGACCGGTGAACAGGCGGTGAAATTGGGTATTGCAGACCGTATTGGCAGTTTAAATACTTTGAAGCGTGAACTAAAAACTGAAAAAGCACTGAACTACACTATTGAATATAGTCCATTTGAGTCAGTACTGGGTCGTATGGGTTCATCGATTGGTGAAGGAATTGCAACTTCAGTGGCACAGAAACTTCAGTCAGAAAATAAAACGACATTACAATGAAACCATTGATTCATTTTGCGCACGCCAATGGCGTGCCATCTAAAGTCTATCAAAAGCTGTTTGAAGGACTGCAAGATGATTACGATATTATCTATGTGCCGCTATTAGGGCCTGATAAGCGCTATCCAATTGATAATCACTGGAAAAGTCTGACTCAGCAGGTGATTGATAGTATCGTGCGTCAGTCTCATGGACGTCCGGTGATTGGTTTGGGGCATTCATTAGGTTCAGTCCTGAGTTTTCAGGCCTCCTTACAGCGTCCGGAACTGTTTTCGCAAATGATTATGCTTGATCCGCCGATGATCATGGGCAAAGAAGCCTTGGCGTTGCATATTGCAAAAACTTTCCGCTTAAAAGCATTGGACCAGATGTCACCTGCAGGTTTGTCGAAACGCCGTCGTGATCATTGGGAGTCTCGGGAACAGGCAGCTGAATTGCTACGACCGAAAGGCTTTTATCAGGATTTTGATGCAGATTGCTTTCAGGCTTATATTGACTACGCCTTAAAGGAAGATCCGGTTCGAGGTGGAGTTGAACTCACCATTCCTAAAATGGATGAGGTAAATATCTTTAGAACTAATCCATCGCTATGGTGGTTACCTCAGGCTAAACCAAAAGTACCAGTGCATCTGGTGGTTGCCAAGAAAGGTCCATTTTTGGCGCGCAGATTTCCGCAGCAAGTGCAAAAGAAATTTGGCATTCCATTTACAGTAGTAGATGGTGGGCATATGTTCCCATTAGAGCAGCCTGAGCAAGTAGCGAGTCTGGTCAAACAACTGATTCAGCAACTGTCTGCTTAAAGTTCACCTCATCTAAAGAAATAAAAAAACGCATCCAAGGATGCGTTTTTTATATTTGGACTTTTAGAATTTGCAGAATTGAACAGGTTCTTGCATTTTTGCATTACGATACAACACACCTTGTTCAGTATGTTGAATTGTCCCATTACAGATCCATTCTACCACTTGTGGGTAAATCAGATGTTCCAGTACATGTACCCGCTGAGCTAAAGTGTGAGCCGTATCTTGATGCGATACTTTTAACACACCCTGTGCTAAGGCTTGGCCGGCATCCAGTTCAGGAGTGACATAATGCACTGTGCAACCATGCAGAACATCGCCGGTATTCAGGACGCGCTGATGGGTATGCATGCCTTTGTAATGTGGCAAAAGAGAAGGGTGAATATTCAGCATTTTCCCTTCCCAGGCTTTCACAAATTTTTCACTTAAAATTCGCATAAAGCCCGCAAGTACGACCAGATCAACCTCCCAGTCCAGAAGCTGCTGATGCATGACATCATCAAAAGCTTCCCGGCTTGGATACTGCTTATGTTCAATCACTGCAGTTGGAATTCCTGCTTTATGAGCGCGCTCTAAAGCAAATGCTTCAGGCTTGTTGGAAAGCACCCCGACAATTTCTCCTGACAGATTGGCATCAATCAGGGCTTGCAGGTTCGATCCACTGCCTGAAACAAGTACAGCAATTTTAATCATGCGAAATTACGCGAAGATCACACGGATTTTTTCGTCAGCGCCTTCTACAGACTCGGCATTATCTGCAATATGACCCATGGTCCATGCTTTCTCACCCAAACCGTTGAGTAACTCTACAGTTTTGTCTGCTTCGGCTGCATCAACAACAAGAACCATACCTACGCCACAGTTAAAGGTACGATACATTTCAAACTGTTCTACACCGCCTTCGCGTTGAAGGAGTTTGAACAGCTCAGGCCATTCCCACGAAGATTCATTTACGACTGCTTGAGCACCGTTTGGTAATACGCGAGGCAGGTTGCCTGGTAAACCGCCACCCGTGATGTGTGCCATTGCATGTACATCAACCTGTTTTAGCAGTTCAAGAATCGATTTCACATAAATGCGTGTTGGTTCCATTGCAACATCTGCAAGTGGACGACCATCAACGATTTGATTCAGGTCAACATTTTTAACTTCAAGAATTTTACGAAGCAACGAATAACCGTTTGAATGTGCACCAGAAGATGCAACACCAATAAGTACATCACCCGCTTTTACTTTAGAGCCATCAATAATTTTGCTTTGCTCAACTACACCGACACAGAAGCCTGCAAGATCGTAATCTTCACCTTCGTACATGCCTGGCATTTCAGCAGTTTCACCACCAACCAGTGCACAGCCTGCAAGTTCACAGCCAGCACCGATTCCTGTTACGACATTTGCAGCCACGTCCACATTTAGGTGACCAGTCGCATAATAGTCCAAGAAGAAGAGTGGTTCAGCACCACAAACGAGAAGGTCGTTCACACACATTGCAACCAGATCTTGACCAATGGTGTCATGACGGTTCAAATTCAGTGCCAGACGTAATTTTGTACCAACACCATCTGTGCCTGATACGAGAACAGGTTCTTCATAACCTTTAGGGATTTTACAAAGGGCGCCGAAACCGCCTAATCCGCCCATTACTTCAGGACGTTTAGTACGCTTAGCGACGGACTTGATTCGGTCGACTAACGCGTCTCCCGCTTCAATATCGACACCTGCATCTTTGTAGCTTAAACCAGTGTTTGGGGTAGAAGTTGAGTTGCTCATAATGAAGTCTCCGCATTCGCGCGGGGGATTATAACCTGAATATGCAAAACTCTTATGGTATTTATGCCCTAAAATGCTATCTTTATTAAAATATTTTACTTTTTATAACGATTAATAGAGAGAAGGCGAAACTTTATGGTAGATCGCACATTGCGTCGCGTGTTTATCCTAGCTGGGATAGCTTTGTTGTTGTGGATTCTATATTTACTAAAACCCGTTGTAATTCCATTTGTTGCAGCGTTTTTGATGGCTTATCTGTTTAGTCCGCTGGTAGATAAACTGCACGATATCGGTCTGCCACGTTGGCTCTCTATTAGTATCGTTTTTACTGGAATCGGGATTGTTATGATCCTGGCGATCTGGTATCTGGTGCCGTTGATCTGGCAGCAGCTGATTTATGCGCGTGACAATATACCTGCGGTCATTGGCTGGATTAATTCGACCTTTTTGCCATGGTTGTCGAATACCTTCAATGTCGTTGAAATGGAAATTGATACCACACAGATTTCTGATGTAGTCATGGACTATGTGCAAACCAATTATAGTGCTGACAGTATTCAGGCCTTCCTGCTACGCCTTGCACAATCTGGAATTAACTTCTTGCAGATTGGCGGTACGATTGTCCTGATTCCAATTATTGCATTCTATTTCCTGCTGGATTGGGATCGTATGCTGGAAAGCTTGCGTCGCCTGATTCCACGCCCTTATGAACAAAGCACCTTAAGAATTGTAGGTGAATGCCACAGTGTGCTGGGCGCCTTTGTCAAAGGACAGTTTCTGGTGATGATTCTGCTGGGAATTGTTTATGCAGTGGGCTTACAACTGATTGGTCTTGAAGTCGGTTTGATTATCGGTATGGTGGCAGGCCTGGCCAGTATTATTCCTTATCTGGGCTTTGCTGTCGGTATTATTGCGGCTGTGATTGCAACTTTCCTGCAGTTTGGGATTGACTGGTGGCAACTGGTTCTGGTTGGTGTGGTCTTTATGGTCGGTCAGGCGGTAGAAGGTTATGTACTGCAACCATTCCTGCTTGGCGATAAAATTGGCTTATCACCAGTAGCAGTTGTATTTGCGGTACTGGCGGGTGCTCAACTGGCGGGTTTCATGGGAATGCTAATTGCATTGCCGGTTGCAGCCGTCATTGTGGTTCTATTGCGACATGCACGTGAATATTACGAACATACACACTTTTATGGAAATCAGGCAGTCGTCATGAATGATCCGGCTACAGGTTCCATAAGCGTAGAAACTTCAGACTTAGATGTTGATATTGAAATGAAAAAGTCAGAAGCAAAACCACTGCAAGAGGGAAAGAAATCAAGTAAGATGGATGTACCTCTTCATAAAGACTCATAAGGCCATCAGAATCATATGCGTCAATTGCAGCTAGATATAGAACCTCAACTCGATGCTCGAATTAGTGATTTTTCGGGCCCGGGATGGGGTCATGTAATTGACGCAGTCCGACAGCTGCATGCAGGCCTAATCAGCCGCTTTTATGTGTATGGCGGAGCTGGAACAGGGAAAAGTCACTTACTCTCTGCCATTTGTGATTCTTATCTGGAAATCGGTAAGACTGCTATACAGGTGTCTTTGCTGGAGCTTCTGGATGCGCCTACTGAAGCCATTACTTCGCTGGACCGGTTTGACCTGATCGCACTGGATGATATTGAAGCCATTAGTGGGGTTCCACACTGGCAACGCGCCGTTTTTCACTTGATTAATTATAATGATGAAGGCGGTGGTCAGCTGGTATTTTCTTCCCGTTTTGCACCCATTGAGTTAAAGCTTGAATTGCCCGATTTGCAGTCCCGACTCACGCAGGCAGTCAGTGTCCGTGTCCCAAATGGCAGTCTTTATGCGGACCGATTTACCTTGGTATCCTCGGTATTGGACCGACGCGGTATTCATCTTGATCCACAGATTTTTGATTATTTGCTAAATCACGGACCACATCAAACTTCTGTGCTTCTACAAACATTAGAACAGATTATTCAATTACTTAAAGGCGAAAAGCTGAAGGTCAGCAATGCTAACCTGCGGCAGATTTATGCATTAATTGATGAATATCGTTAAATTATAAAACATCTTGAGTAATTACTCAGTCTATGCGAAAGTAAGGCAAAATAATTCGCTGTTGCAAGGAAGATGCAACTTTAGAAGAAAAAGAAAGAAATAAAAAATTAAGGAGAAGGGTATGCTCAAGAAGAGCATAGGCATGGCTTTGCTATGTATGGCGGGGCAGGCATATAGTGCAGAAATTATTGTAACTACCACAGAAGATATTGAAAAAGATGACAAGGAATGTTCACTTCGAGAAGCTGTTGAATATGTGAATCGTGGCCTGGCTAAAGAAGGTTATATGGGCTGTGGTGGCGAAAATGCTATTGGCACCATTATCTTAAAAGAAAAAACGACCTATGTACTGAATAAGCATATCCCGATCAAGAAATCAGTAACGATTAAATCTATCGCAGAAGTAGATGGTGAATTTAGTAGTACCGATAAGGTAATGGGGTTATATAACGCTCATATTCAAATGAAAGGGACAGATAATCTCTTCCGTATTAGCAATGATGAAGAGCTGATTCAAGTCAATTTAAAAGAACTCGACCTTGAAGGTTGCGGTAAAAGCAGCTGTGCCGAACAAGGTGGCCTAATTCATAATAAAGGTAAATTGGTGATTGATTACAGCCGCTTATACAAGGGGGCTGCGAGTCAAGGTGGTGCCATTTATAATGTGGGGAAATTGGGCCAGAATCTGATTGCTTTTGCCGAAATAAAAACCAGCCTGATTGAAAATAATCAGGCGCAACAGGGTGGCATACTCTATAGCCAGCTTCCATACTTTCTGGTTTATCAAAGCGTTTTAAAGAATAACCAGACGCTGAATAATAATGCTACCAATATTTATACAGCGGGCCAAGTCGATAATCCTGCCGATATTCAATCCATTAATGCTGAAGTCCTAAGCAGTACCCTGTTAAAAAATAAGGGAGCACTGATCAATGTGATTGATGGGGTAGGAATTAATAATCTGACAATAGTGGACAATACAGGTACAGCACTACGTATGAATGCCCCGAATGGTAAAGCCTATGTCGCGAACAGTATTATTTTAAGAAATGGTACGCAGGATTGTCAGATTGAAACTACGGATAAAAGTACGATTCACAATAACCTGGTAACAGCATCTTGTGGTACAGGTGATGCTGCGTATCCAAACCAGATCTGGACAGGTACTCGCTTGTTTGCAGAGGCTTCAGATCAAAGTGAAGGTATCTGTCTAAATTTAAAACAAAATAGCGATGCTATTCTATGTCCTTATAGCGTTCCTAAAGATCAGTTCTTGGGCTATCTACGTCCTCGTATCCTGTTGAATTATAATCAGGTTAGTGATTCACCGATTGTAAATAGAGGGACTAGCTACAATAGCAGCAATCCTTCAGTCAGCTGTGAGGCGTCAGACCAACGCGGTGTAGACCGTTTACTAGATAACTTATTTTGTGACCGTGGTGCGATTGAAATTACAGTTCCAACATCTACCAGTCTGGTTGGACAGGATCTTCTAAAAGGAGAGACTGCAAAGTTTTCAATTGAATCTGCTTTAGGAGATAGTGATTTAATTCCTAAAGAGCAATGCAATAACATTATTGGAGAGAATCCAAAGGGTGAGCCTTGGCAAGATGGCTGCTTACAGGTTATCCAAACCAAAACTGTTTCCAAGGGCAAAACAGTCATTGATATTGATGGGAATGTGGTTTATACCCCAGATTCACAATGGCATGGTGCTGACATTTTTGAAATTCAGGTAGTTACTTCCTCTACACGATTTAATAAGTCTAAACCTTATCTGGTTTTAAGTACCCAGATTGTACAGGAACCTAAAAATGAAATGAAAGACAAGTCTGTGAAGACCTCGGGTGGGGCATGGGGGATTGCTGGCTTAATGGGCTTGATAGGGTTGATCGGCCTACGTCGCAGATTAAAAGATTAAGGAAAAATCATGAAAAATTATAAAAAAGGACTGCTTGCAGCCATGATTTTATCTGCCATGAGTTTAATGGCAGCCGAAGATAAAACCATATATGTCACTACATTTGCTGACGAGGACGGGGAAAATACCAGTGCCTGTTCCTTGCGTGAAGCCATTAAGACAGCCAAGCTGGATAAATCCTATGGAGGATGCAATGTTGGCCGTACATTGCGTAATGACGGTTCCGCTCCAGATGTCATCCAACTCGAAGCTGGGGAATACAAACTCAATAGTGAAATTATTGTTGAATCCCATGTCAATATTTTGGGAAAATCACCCTTCAATTATACTCAAAGAAGCCCTATTACCTTTTTATATCCAACACGTGAGGCTTTAACAACCACCATTTCAGGCCAAGGGAAAACTCGCTTATTTAATACGGTCGCTAGCCAAGCCAGCATGGTGGTAAATGGTGTCATCCTGAAAGATGGTTATGCTGCAAAAACCAGTTTGGATAAAGGTAATGGTGGAACATTTTATGTCGCCGGTCCTCTAAGCCTCGTGAATAGTGAAATTGTAAATTCACGAGCGGCTGCAGAAGGCGGAGCAATTTATGCAGTGGCGATGAATAATGAAAAAGTTATCAGGATTCAGGATTCCTTAATTCATCAGAATAAAGCAGCTACATATGGCAGTGTCTTGGCTATGGATTGTATGGGGAATTTGGGCAGTACAGAGACCAAGCTAGAAATTAGCGCAAGCAGCATTGTCAAAAATGGTTCTACTGATACGGCCAGTATTCTGGACTTCTGTGGTTATGCCAAAGCTGATATTAGTAACTCTACGATTGCAAAAAATACGACCAGTACTACAGGTCATATTTTCCGAATGGCTAATGAAATCAGCCGTCCATTAAGTTCTTTCTTCACTTTTAGTGCCATTAATAACACGATTGTCGAGAATACTGCTCACTCAACTATCTTTTATGACAATACTGGTAATTCGAGTCTGGCTTATAACGTGTTGGCCTTTAACCAGGGCTTGTCTTGTGAATATGCCTTGAATGGTGGGAATCCAAGTAAAGAACAAGGTGTAGATTTATTTACTGCTTATAATGCGATTCATACAAGTGGTTCCTCACGCTGTATATTACCTGAACTGGCAGAAAACAGTGTTTCAACGAATATTGATGTATCCAGTAATCAGATCACAGATCTATTAACTGCTTATATCGAACCATCTGTAAATAACCGTTATTTAGGGATGTATTATCCAATTGATCGACAATCGAATACGGATCTGGTCAATATCGGTACAGAAAGTTGTGAAGAAATTGATCAGCGTGGAATTGAGCGGTTGACTAAGGCAACATTGTTATTTAATCCGGACGCAAAAAATTCCTGTGAAATTGGGTCGATCGAAATCCGGAACTTAACTGCAGCAGATATTTCTGGTCTAAAAAATAGTTCTTTAACAGAATTGCTGGATTATTATCAGGAAAATATTGATGATATTAATTCTATTCTGGCCGATAAGAATACAAAACCTGAGGAAATACAGGGCTTAAAGGAAGAGCTAAAAGAATATGAGGATCTTTTAAAATATACCAAACAATACCAGAAATATCGTGCCATATACGTTAATCCATTTAGTTTGGTCATGCCTCAAGAAACTTTGAATAATTCTCAAGTACAAGCTAAAGCATTAAATTCACAAAATTATGAAATTAAAGTGCAATCTTTAGGTGTAGGGTCTTTATCTGGATCAGGCAGTTCATTAATTGTTCAAGGTGCGCCTAATGATCCAAATTTAAAATGTGAATGGAAGCCTGACTTAAACCGTATCATGATGTATCGTACTGATGGCAAAGTAACCAGTCTCTCGGATACGGAGTATTGCCGTTATACAATTAAAGACAAGCAGACAGGTGCCAGCAGTACAGGTATTTTGCAGGGCGCATTTGTAAATATTAAACCGATTGTAAAAAATGATGAATATAGAATTAGCGCAGAGAACAATCTGACCGTAACTGTAAATCCATTAGAGAATGACAGCGATGATGGTGATGGTCCACGGATGAATGGCAAGGCTGCTTTCTATCGTGATAAAGATGGTCGTGAGATTCCAATTCGCATTGTCAAGCTTCCTGCCGGAGTAAACCTTTCCGCAGAGCGAGAAGGACCATGCCCAGGAAATTTTGCAGGTGAAACCTGCTATGGTGGAAAATTAACCTTTAGTGTGAAAAATACTTTTAGTCAGTCAGATTATGATATGCAGTATCATGTTTTTGATGCAGATGAGTTGATGTCAGATACAGCTAGAATTAACTTAAAAAATACGGCTAAAAATACCAATACATCATCAAGTGGTGGTGGTCCATTTGGAATTTGGGGATTGTTCGGATTATTAGGTCTGGCAGGATATCGCCGAATTAGAAAATAATTGCAGCATGAAAAAAGCCTCCAGATGGAGTAATGCCAGTCAGTTAAGAGATTGACTGGCATTTTTTTGGGTATTTCTGTGGTTTCCCTTTCACAACTCGTGGGTAGTTTCTACTTCTTTTTTTCGGTAAAACATACCTTTTAGATTTTTCCATT
>NZ_VPEG01000075.1:0-4946 GCF_013417275.1 Acinetobacter sp. YH16038
TATGTTGGTCAGGGGATTACAAAGGGGATTTACCCCTTGTCGCACCATTGGATGAAATCCAATGGCTAAGTGCGCCCTTCGGGAAAACCACGATAGCATGGGATGTCTTGAATTTCAATTCAAACAGACCTATGCTTGAGGGGGATTCCTTGATACGGTGATGGTATGAGTGTTGATAATTTAGAGCAAAAAATTGCAAAGCAAGAAGAGCGTTTAAAACAGCTAAAAGAACAGAAAAAAGCTGCCATTGCACGTGAAAAAAAGAAAGTTTCTGATCAGCAACGTAAAGATGATACTAGACGTAAAATTCTACTGGGTGCTTGGGCGCTGAATAAGTTAAAAAATGATGAATCGTTTAAACAGCAATTAGCCGATTTTGAGCAATTTTTAAATACGGAAAATAAGACCGAAGAAAATAAGCAGAAAGATAAAGATCTTTTTAATGGATTTATTTGGGATAAGACCTAAATTTCGCATAAGAGATTTTATGTTAAATATGTAGTTAATTTTCTTAAACTTATTATATATTTAAAAAATATAAATGAAGATATGGCATTAGTAATATGTATTATCATGTGATTTTAGAATTAGGCGAAAAACATCATAAAAATGCGTGGGATAAAGTTGAAATCAAATCAGATTTAACAGATTTAGAAGATTTGATTTGTAAATATGCTGAACCTTACCAGGTTGGGAACCCTATATTAATAAATGGGCGTACAATTCCTATTGAGCATATTGAACGTTTACGCATGTTTTCTAGTGAGATATCTGGTGAGGTTTTAAAACAGCAACAAGCTGCTCAACGAAGGGCTGAAAATCAGGCATCTAGTGTTGTTATGATCGGTTTTTATTCTAATGATTTAGAGTCCGCGATTCTTAAACAAAAAGAAATAACAGAAGAATTAATAACATATGCAAAAGGAACTAAAAAGCAAGTTCCTAATTTATTAGGTAAAGAAAAGAAGGTTACCCCATCTAAAGTATTCATTGTCCATGGGCATGATGATGCATTGATAAATGAAGTAAAAGCTTTTTTATCAGCTCAATTAATTGAGCCAATAGTTCTCAGAGAACAGCACGATGCTAGCCTTACAATCATAGAAAAGTTAGAACGTTACACAAAAGATCCTTCTATTGGGTTTGGGATAGTTTTATACACACCTGATGATCAGGGAAAAGCTATTGGGGAGGATGAGTACAAATTAAGAGCTAGGCAAAATGTTGTTTTTGAGCATGGTTTATTAATAGGTTTATATACTCGTGAAAAAGTAATCTGCTTAGTAAAAAAGGAAGGTCATATTGAAATGCCAGGAGATGTAAATGGTGTCGTATATACAGACCATGGTTATAAAGACTGGCGTATGTCTGTGGCTCATATGCTAAGTGATGCTGGATATGATATTAACTATAGAAAAATTAATTGAAACATATAAAAAAGGAGCTTTCGCTCTTTTTTATATGTTTCAATTTGTACCTAAATCTAGGTTGCAATAAAAGATTTTGTATTAAGCCCGTGTGGCTTTCTTGTAAGCCACAGCAAAGTATCCTTGTGATATAATGCATATCGATATACAATATATTATATGAAGGGCATCTCAATTGATAAAAAGTTTTAAGTGCGAATATACGCGTCAATTATTTGAAACGGGTAAGAGTTCTAAATTTTCAGCTATTTTGAAAGTTGCTACCCGAAAATTGACGATGCTAGATGCAGCAGTAACTTTAGATTTTTTGAGATCTCCTCCAGGTAATCGATTAGAAAAATTAGAACGTGATCGTTTAGGGCAACACAGTATTCGTATTAATGATCAATGGCGAATCTGTTTTGTTTGGACGGATAATGGACCCAGTGAGGTTGAGATAGTCGATTACCATTAATTTTGAGAGGTATATGTATGATCCATCATAATGGTATGAGAGCTGTTCACCCAGGTGAAATTCTTAAAGAAGAGTACATGCTCCCACTAAATTTAAGCTCTACTGCTCTAGCTAGAAAGTTAGGTGTAACTGCAGCTCGAATTAACGATATTGTATTAGAACGTCGCGGTATTACTGCTGATACAGCTTTGCGATTAGCACGATTCTTTGGTGGAGATGCTGAAAGTTGGCTTAATTTACAACATCAATATGATTTGAAAATTGCCTATGAAAAAGCTGGTAAAACCATCGAACAGACTATTAGACCGTATGATGATTTATTGGCATTTGCATAACATTTTAATTGTATATGAAGTAGAAAAGCCTAACTAATGTTAGGCTTTTCTACTTCATATAAGAGATTCTATTTTAAATAAAATTTTGTTCCAATTAATGTGTAATCATCAATTGGACCTTTATTCTCTATCCTTCTTTTTAGAGCATTAGTAAATTTAATAGTGTCGCTCATTGTGACTTTACTGAAATTTTTTCTTTGATCCCAAAAATGATATGCACCATCAGACATTATAAATACTGACATTTCTTCTCCATATTCATCTTTTAAAGAGTCATAGGGGATAAATGTATAGTCATTATCTAAATCAATGAAAGATGAAATCGCATTTGTTAAAGTACTTTGACTTATCTTTTTTTCGTTTAACTCCTTTTTACTATATATTTTTTTATCAAGTAACTTTTGATATTGAGTATGATCATTCGTAAGTTGAATTAATTTAGTATCTTGCTTGATATAAACTCTACAATCGCCAATATGCCAAATGCTCAAACCACTATCATCTAAAAAACAAAATGAGAGAGTTGTAGAGGCCTTAATGTATTCAGAATTTTGACTTTGAATAAAATTTTGAAAATTGATTTTGAGTTCTTCTTTTAAAGAATGTTCTAAGTATTCGTGACTAATTTGTTGAAGGTTTTCAATATAGTTACAAACGAAATAGGATGCTTCTTTTGCACCATGATATGAGCCTAAACCATCAGCAACCCCAAATAAAAAGCCATTACTTTTTTTAAGAGGCACAATTAGTGAATCTTCATTCTGTTTACTTCTTTCAGGCGAAAATTTATCTCTTGCTTCTGAAAAAGATGAAACGCAACTTAATGTAATTTTCATTTTATCACTCTTAGAATATCGTTTCTGATTTCAGCAATCGATTGATATCGGAACCTAACCGTTTGGGAAGTACACTTATTTGCGATGCTAGCTAGCTCTGTTATGTGTAATTGTGACATGACCACGCCTAGTGCAAAAATGTCAGAAAGATGCGAATAATGCGCAGCTTCTTCAACTTCAGGAGCCATGTATCGTGTTGTTCCAAGACATAGACCAATTGCACTCATAACATCGTTAGGATGTGCATTAGGAGCTAAATTTTTAATTAGTCCAAAATCTGAAATTTTATATACTCCATTAAAAAGTAATATATTTTCTGGTTTTATATCTCTATGAACTAGTCCTTTATTATGAAGATATTCCAAACCATCCAGAACATCTAGAATAACTTTAATCTTTTCCTCATTAGAAAGAAGGTCTTTTTTAATTAGCTTATTCAAGTCAGAATCAGCAAGATCCATTACAAAAAATGGAGCATCGCCTTGATGGACTACACAAATAGAAACTATATTTTTGTGAGTACAATTTGTCTGATATCTCATTTCCTGACGGAATCTTTCTAATAGTTCACCTTCAGAAAATAGAGAAGCTTCAGCAATATTTTTTTGTGGAGCAAATCGTTTTAGTGCATATCTAAAATCACATGTAGGTAATGCCACTTCGTATACTTCACCAAATCCTCCAGCTCCAATTTTGTCAACAACTTGGAACTCATAACTTGAGTGTCTGTAAACTTCCAAAATTTATGCTCCTACAAACTTAAAATTTTATAAAAATAATTAGGTATAAATTACTTACTATATTTTCTGCATTTTCTCATAAATTAATAAAAATTATGATTAATATTTGGAATGAAATTTTTTTGTTATAGACAATTAATTTTAAGAAATTCTAAAATTAACATAATACACCTTATACGAAATGCTAATTTTTACTTCTTATAATTCAACAATATAATCCATTTCGAAAAACCCCTGACTGTGAACAGGGGTTTTTTACTTGATTTTTCATGTTCTACGCCTAAATATTAGGCAATGTTTCACAGTTTTACTTAAATAATCTGAATAATTAAATCTATATAATTTCAGCGATTATCTTGAATAAGATTATCCAATTTATCTTCTAATTTTTTAATCTTATATTTGAGCGATAAAATAGAATTTTTTAAACGTTCATGTTCAGGAGCATCAGGATTTTTTAATTGATTAAAAACCTCCAATAATTCTCTGCGTTGAGTGCAGAACCTTTCAATGTCACTTTCAAGAGCCATTCTTGGTGTCCACAGAGCTAGTAAACTTTGCTCATAGTCTTTGAGTTCTTCACAACTCATTGCGGCTAATTCAACTTTAGTTCTCATGGTTTAAAATCCGTTTTGCTATGCAGAGCTTTAAAAATTCGTTTTGCGGTTTCCTCCCTTACACTTTTCGGATCTCGTAAGATGCCACCGATCCAAAGGGCAAAAGCAGGATAATCAGGAAAGTTACTTAGGTCTGATAGTTCAGAGAGTTGAGATAAAATAGTGCTGTACTTGTTAATTTGAGCATCGGATAGATTGAAAAACATGTCTATGGTGTTTTGATCTCGCTGACGCTCTACTAATTTGGGCTTTGGTTTTTCTTTTACTATAAATTTAAAGCCAATTACTGAACGCCCTTTTTTAATTGGATTATAGTCAACTGTTATATCGGTAAATTTATTAATTTCATCTAATGAACTATTCAAAACTCTTCGTTTTAAGTTCCTCAAATCTCTATAAGATTCAGGTAAACCAAATTCTGTAAACATTTCATCTAGCGTTAATTCAAAGCCATTTTTTACCTGATTTTTTTTCGCCAAATGGTAAAAGTCTATTGAGTAGTCTTTTTTTAATTTTAGAACTACATCCTTTTTATAA
>NZ_VPEG01000076.1:0-4935 GCF_013417275.1 Acinetobacter sp. YH16038
ATTCCGGCTCTGCCTCCGAATCACGCTGCGGTATCGAAAGATTACAGTGCGTACCTGATAAGAGCACCAATCAACGGACTAGGGATTTCTTGGATTGCACCGTCGAAAGAAGCCCAACCTAACCAGAAGTACCAAACTTAGCTAAAGGAACAAGCTAAGAAGCCATGACCCAATAACCGATCATGGAGAAAAGCAAAGACAGAATGATGATGTCGCTTCGCTCCGTTTTGATTAGTACCACATTGGGGCATTAGGTGTGTATTTGATTTTTATTAGTCGTCCCACTTAAAATAGGCTAAATGAGCTAAAGAATTGTCCATGTCGTACGTGGTCTTTGTGGTATTAGTAAGCGTTAGATCGTCATCCCAAAAAGAAGCGTCTTCGGGGCCCATAATCTTCAATGCACCTATTGTGCTACCATAACCCATTCCAACATGCTTAGCTGTCTGAGTAGCAACTTCTGACAAATCAAGGTCAGTATCCGAGTTATAACTATTAACTAATGCATTAGATATACTCGATACGCCAATACCAACTCCAACAGCCATTCCAATCTTAGATTCTTTTGATAAACTCAAACCATTAGTATCAACCACTTTCTCCACAAGGTACTGCACCGCAGAAGACCCAGCGACTGAACCAATAATGCTTGCAACAGAAGATACACCGCTATTAGTGTCGTTATTGCAAACTGCATTTAGTGTAGAGCTAACCCCCCCCACAGTGGCAGCTAGAATTACTCTGGTGATAAGACCTTTTCGCGCTCGTTCATGTGTCATCATAGCTAATGGCTCGCTACTCTGACTTACCTTATCGTCTTTCATTTTTATCCTTATAATCCATTTGCAACGTTTTACTATTTTATCACACCCCCCGCTAAAACTTACCAATAATCAATAAGGTCATGGAGACAGTCCTAGGTGGTCATCAAAAACCATAAATGTATGGATACACAATCAAGCTCAAAGTCATAGAGAACGAAAATTTACTCAAGAAAATCACGCAAGAATGGAAAATACTGAAAATTGTAATGAGCCTATCGATTTTTAGTGCGACTAATCCACGTTATGTAAAAAGCCAGCAATTTGCTGGCTTTTTAGCTTTTAAATAATACCATTTGAAGTACGTGTACCATTAAAAAAGATACACGTACTTCAAAAGGGTAGATTACCGTGCAAACAGCCTTAATGCGACAGAACCGTTCACAATAAGCGTTAGTGGGTATAAATTTTAATAATTATAATTTTTCGTAGGTATGTACTAAAATGATGATAGGTAAAATAGAAAGAAATATAAATATTAGTAACACTTACCTAAAATTGTCTCAAGAAGATGAAAGTGCCGCTTCAGAGTTAGCAAAGTTAGGTAAATATCGGGTTGCTTGTTATTTGATTTTACAATCAATGGAGAAGTTAATAAGGAGTAAGATTTTTTCACTTATCAATGCAGATAACGATTTTTTTAGAGATGAAAATAGAAATCATTCTATAGAATCAGCATTTGATATGCTCATTAATATACTATCAACCGATAATATTCAGAAAGAGCAAATTCGAGCACAATTCGCTTCTAATGTTTTGCTTAAAACTAACTCGAACCACTTACACAATAACTTGAGATACCCATATTTCCAAAAAAGAAAATCTCATTATGTTCTATTAAATGTTGATGCCAGCGATTACGAAATTTTGGTTTCTAGATTAAATGTATTGAAATCATTTATCAAAGATATACATCTTCTTTAATTTTGTGTTACTCAATACTGAATTTTTAAATTGGAACTGTAATTTCTGAAGAAAGAGAGCATAGAGGCCTAAATCAAGCTTCTGCATCTCAGTTATGTGGAATGACTCAGTCAACATTAGCCAGGGTTGAAATTGGTAGGGCATCGACCATAGAAAATGTATTAAAAATTTCTCATGGGTTTGAATTGGAACCATGGCAGCTCTTTAAAGTTGCTGACGATAGAGTTAAAGCTCTTAAATCTCAGGGTTATGAGGTTGAAACGGAGCTGCCATCAGAGAAAGAACTAAAGGAAAATAGTGCTGAATGGGTAACAACAAAAACAATTATAACTCGAGCATCCATAATCGGACTGACTGCAGCCGGTGTTGCAATTGTTGATGGCGTAATCCCTTATATAAATAAGTTTATGAAAAAGAAGTAAATCTCTGAGAGTTATATTCCACACTGATTGCGGCGGGGTTATTCATTAGAATTCGACGTAATGACATTCCTAATCAAACTCCATGACCTAACCAACTGTTTGGTTAGGTCATGGAGATAGTCCTAGGTGGTCATCAAAAACCATAAATGTATGGATACACAATCAAGCTCAAAGTCATAGAGAACGAAAATTTGCTCAAGAAAATCACGCAAGAATGGAAAATACTGAAAATTGTAATGAGCCTATCGATTTTTAGTGCGACTAATCCCTTTTATGTTAAACGCTACAAGTCTTTCATGTGGCGTTTTATCGCACCTTCATTTTCATCCAGCCATTCTTTAATCCGCTCTTCTTCCTCTTGCTCTTTACGCCACTTATCAAGGTCTTCTTGCCTATACTTTCTTTTCCTTGAAACGATTTGATTCAATCTTTTCCATTTTCGCATTTCTGTTTCTGGTTTCGTTTTCATGTAATCACCATCGGCTAATAAATAAACAAATTGTTCTTGCTTTTGATTATCAAAGAGTAAATCACAATATCAAACGATATTCCCCGATTTATCCACCGTGAATGTGGATTGTTTTAAGACTTACTAGAAGAATTTCACATGAAATAAAAACTTGTTAAAAACGCACTCAAAAGCTCGCAAAACCGTTCTAAACTTTCAACGTGGTTTTGGGTGTTTTATAGGGGGATCGTGTCTTAAAATCGATTTGAGGGGATTTAATGCGGATGAATGGGCGGTTTTAGCAAGTTAACTCGCCCATTTAACATAATGGGTCTTATACGTAGCCATTTTTAGATGACTTAATAAATTTCTAACCTACAGATGTACAAAAGCCCCGTGACAGTATCACAGGGCTTTGGTACTCTGAATCGGTGCATTCGCTGCTACGATTAGAAAGCTCAATCCAATCTTAGCAGCGTGAGAGACGCTTGTCACGTTCTCATTAAATACCAGCCAACGACATTAACCCAAATGCACCACTTGATTGACTCGGACTTGGCTCGGTCCCCGAAAGGATAAACAGGCAAATTGTGGTAATAACGTACCGGAAAACGAAATTCCGGCTCTGCCTCCGAATCACGCTGCGGTATCGAAAGATTACAGTGCGTACCTGATAAGAGCACCAATCAACGGACCAGGGTTTCTAGGATTGCACCGTCGAGAGAAGCCCAAACTGACCAGAAGTACCAGACTTAGCTAATGGAACAAGCTAAGAAGCCATGACCCAATCACTGATCATGGAGAAAAGCAAAGACAAAAAGACGTTGTCGCTTCGCTCCGTTTTGATTAGTACCACATTGGGGCATTAGGCACTTTTTTGCTCAAAATTTGAGCCTGAGAGTTCAAATAGGCATGAAAAAATTCAAAGCCAAACCAATTTTAAATTGTTCGTAGTCAATAGGTTGTCTCATGTATTCGATTCCTGTTATGGAAATCAACCCCATTCAACCATAAAAAAGGGAAGCCGGTAGGCTTCCCTTGGAAACGTCGATATTCAATACCGAGCAAGTGAGAATAGTAATACTAGCTTGCTTCTCTGGTATGGCAACTATTAGTTTTTAGGCTCAACGGAGAAAAAAGAACGTTTAATGCAGTTTGCAATTGCAATAAAATCAGGCTGATAACCGTAGTTAATCCACGTTATGTAAAAAGCCAGCAAATTGCTGGCTTTTTTGCTTTTAAATAATAGCATTTGAATCACCCTGTACCGCTAAAAAAACCATACGTACTTCAATTTGAACCTAGCGGTGTTAATATAGAATCATCATAATAGTGATAATTAGAAGTGAATACGGAGAGAAAGATGCATTTTGATATAGCCAATGACACCCTTTTGGGGATCAAGGATCTATGTGAAAAATTAGGTATCAGTAAATCAACGCTGAATAGAATTCGACGTAATGACATTCCTAATCAAATTCCTTTCCCTCAACCAACCGTTTGGTTAGGTCATGGAGATAGCCCTAGGTGGTCATCAAAAATCATAAATGTATGGATACATAATCAAGCTCAAAGTCATAGAGAACGAAAATTTGCTCAAGAAAATCACGCTAGAATGGGAAATGCTGAAAATTATAACGAACCTACCGATTCTAAGTGCAACTAATCCCTTTTATGTTAAATGGGCGAGTTGATTAGCGAAAACCGCCCATTCATCCCCATCAAAGCCCCTCAAATCGATTTTAAGACACGATCACCCTATCAAACCCCAAAAATCACGTTGAAAGTTTAGAACGGTTTTGCGAGCTTTTGGGGGCGTTTTTAACATCATTTGATTAGCAATGAGATCTCACCGTTAACCCTCAAAACAATGACTTTCATTTTGCCACTCATGAAACGATGAACGGGCAGATAAAATTTTTATCTGCCTGTGAATCGTTGGACAAGCGCAGCGCGTCAGAAAAAAGACTCGTAGAGGCTTCGGGGTATCAGGGATCCCCCTGAGTACGCGACTGTAGACAAACGGCAATAATGTCCCCATTATGTCCCCGTTTGTCTGCGGTCGATGTCGTGCCTGTAATTTTGTATTTTGCGATATTTTTAACAAACCAATTAAAAACGCATAGGTAACACACCTTAGAGCCTTGTACGTCAACGTTTTTAGACAACAAAAAAAAAGGGGAATTAATGGCGGAGAGCAAAAAAACAACAACGGTGAGCTTTAGAATTGAAGATGATCTCAAAGATAAACTTCAAATCATTGCTGAACGAGAAAATAAAACTATCACCAACAAAGCACGTGAAATCCTCGCTGAATCAC
>NZ_VPEG01000077.1:0-4815 GCF_013417275.1 Acinetobacter sp. YH16038
GCGTCTTCATTAATCAACCTTATTGATTATTAGTTTCTTCTTTTAAAGCTCTTTGTACTGTTGCTATCCCTACTTTAAACTTTTCTGCAACACCTCTAAATGTTGAATTTTCTTCAGCCATTGCTTTTCGTATTTCAACATAGTCAACCTTCCGCTTTCTTCCCTTATATAAGCCCTTCGCTTTGGCTTTTGCAATTCCTTCCTTTTGACGCTCACGGATCATGGAGCGTTCAAACTCTGCAAATGCAGCAAGCATCTGAAACATGAGTTTATTTATTGCCGATTGTGCTACATCATGACTGAAGGTCAAATTCTCTTTATGAAAAATAATGGTTATACCACGATCATTCAGACTATTCACAATTTCGTTCAGATCATTTGTATTACGTGCCAGACGATCAATACTATGAACATGCACCGTATCACCTTCACGCAGATAGTCGAGCATTGCATTTAACTGAGGACGTTCACGGCTACCACCGCTTGCCTTTTCAGTAAAGGTCTTATCCAGGCTGATTCCATCTAATTGACGTTCAGTATTTTGTTCAGTTGAACTGACTCGAATATATCCGACCTGATTAGGCATTCTGTACCGTTAGAGTTTAGATAATTAAATACATATTGTACCGAAATTAAATATTAAGTCTATAAATACGGTTTTTGAGTTGCTTTTTAAGACTTTATTTTGTTCCGTTAGGCTATACTCTATAGATACAGAATATTTAGTTACTTTTTTAATTTGTCATTCATGCAATACGTAAGTTGTTATAGATAAAAAAATCCGATTTCTTGAAATCGGATTTTTTACTGTTTGTTAATTCATATTGGAAAACCTAAATTAATAATGACTGCGCTTCTAACTGCTGACTGTCATATAACTTGTCTGATAAGTCTTTAATGAATTCATGTCGTTTACTTTCAGCAAAGAATTTAACGCCTACTAAACGTACATTTTCATCACTTTCAACCATAATAAGGTTGGGATCATTTATTTTTTCTAGCATGTTTTCTTTCCATGCATCTTGTATCAAACGATCATCGCCTTTTGGTTCTAAAAAGACCTGATAATAAATATCATCATTGGCCTTATCCTTCATCAACATAATGAAATCAGGCATAAAACCTCGGACACCATTAAATTCGGTTAATTTAAAGCGTGTAGTTTTCTCATCATTACGAATAATGTAAATATCATCATATTTAGTATTCAGTTTCTGCATAAACTGTTCTAGCAGCTTAATAAGCTTATGTTCTAACTGATTCAGGATAGCCTGATCATAGACATACCATTTTTTCCCAATGGTACTCTCTGATGTGATTCTTTGATTGATCATCATATTTGGATCAACATGAACAGTATAATCAGTAATTACATCTTTTAACGGTTTACTAATAAAACGGTATGTGCCTCTGTATTTCTGATAGTTACGACGAATGTTCTCAGAAATCCTTGTCAAAACTGTTTCCAGAAGTTGTAATTTCTCCCGAGGAGGAAGATCACTTAGATTGAGCTTACTAGGTAAGTTCACATTAATTGTTAATCCACCTAAGTATTGAGAATCAGATAAAAACTCTTCAAGACTACTTAAATCAGGGAAATAGTGTTTTAGATTACTAAATTCAAAGAACCTAATTTTCTGTAAAGCTTTAAACCAATAACGCTGATCTAGCTGTAAAGTCTGCGTATGTAATACAGTGTTTTGATTGCCAGTTAGATTATCGAGTCCAACTTCATTAGCAGTTTTATAAGAAATCTCATACTGTTTTTCTAATGAATATGAAGTCCACGAACGTTCTTGTCCTGTAATTTCTTCAACTTCATTAAAAAATAATTGTCCATGTTTATAAAAGTGAGAATCTTTAAAAGCAGGCTTGAGCTTGGCATGTTCAACGATACCTTGCCCATCTGTATCTACAACAATATCAGCTTGCTCTAAGGATTGATGCAAAGTTCTAATATAAGCAGGTTCATTGATCGTATGATAATGTAATTGTTCTAAAACACTGAGTTCACTTGTACTTAAGTCAAAACGACGAATAAAACTTTTTTCATCGTTCAAAATGAATGGATAGTACCTTGCTCCACGCCCAATTAACTGCGCTTCACTATCAGTTCCTGATTTAGTTGATGATGCACTTTCACTTATGCGAACAATGTCATACAAGTTTAAAACATCCCAACCTTCATTAACTTTCGCAACGGCAAATATTAATCGTATTGGATTATCAGGATTTTCTAAAGTATTTAATAAAACGGGATATTCTTCTAGAATATCTGATTTGTTCACGTTTAAAATATTAAGCTCTTTAAAATCATCTTGTATATTTTCCACAATTGTTATCAGATTTTGTTTTAGATAATAAGAAATTACTTTATTCCAAATACTACTTGATGAAGTAATTTGTGTTTGTTTATTCACTAAATGCTGCTTAACCTTTTCTGGGGTTAAATCATTGATAATTTGGGTAAATTGATCTTGCTTAGCCTTAGAAATTGCAATCTTATTCGACTTAAATAGAATAATTGGTTTAAAATCCTTAATACCGTGTTTAATTGCCACTAACTTACGATATTGGCTTAATAAAACGGCATCAATCATTTTTTCATCATCATGCTGATTAGCTTCTAAAAGCATGACTTTCTTAGAAAAACCATCAGTCATAAATTTCTTTAAGTCGTACTGATAAACGATTTTATCTTTGTACTTTTGGTATATTTCCTTATTTTCTAAATTAATTGTCGCAGTAAATTCTAATAAACGATTTTTGTCTTTTAAGGCAAGGATACGCTCAATAGTACGTTCCCAAGTTAATTCCTCATACTCTGTTGAAGTCTTAGATTTCCCCTTAGCTTTTGTTTCAGCATTAAAGTGATGCGCTTCATCTCCTAATAAAACAAGTGGAATTTCAGCTAAATCCTCATAAGTAATACTGTTCTCTTTATAGCTATTCAACTCATCATGGATTTTATGAATCGTTGATAGCTTTAAGTAAATGGTATTTTTACTTGGCTGTCTTGGGAATGTATCGACTGCTTCAATAACTATACGTTCCCCTTCTATTTCAATAGATTGAGCAAAAAGATATTTAGACGATAATTTATTTAAAAGGTTTTCTTTAGTTTTTTGGATAATTGCATCCGTATGTACAAAGAAAATGTAATTTTGGTAGCCATATTCCTTAAACAAATAAAGAATTGCACTGGCCATGACCATCGTTTTACCTGATCCAGTTGCCATATTAAACAACAAATGCTTGAAACGTATATCTGCTTCATTCGGGTTGTGCATGGAAGCCGTTCCCTTGCGGCCAAGCATCGGGCGACATTCGCTAATCGCCACTCTCGAATCTCCGCATTTCGATTCGGGTCAGGATGCATGGTCTGGTTCGCGATCCGGTGACGCAATAGGTCCTCGTTGAGCGTCAGAAAGATGTGCAGCAGCTGATCGTCGATCCGCCTTACCCCGTCGAGTATCTCAGTCAGATAGTCCGGGTGCACGAGCGTCATTGGGATGATGATGTCCTGCGAGTAATTCCTTCGAATCTCCCTGACCGCCGCGATCGTAAGTCCCCTCCACAAGGGGAGATCCTGATAGTCTCCGCTCGCTGGCATGGGGACCGTTTCTTTCACCACGAACCCGATTTCCTCGGGGTCAAAGATCAGCGATTTGGAACGCCGATCGCGCAGCCGCTTAGCGAGCGTCGTCTTTCCGGCGCCGAAAGGTCCGTTGATCCAGATTATCATTGTCGACGGCCTCTAACCTGAAGGCTCGCAAGAGCGCTCGACGGCCTCGTGCGGAGGCACGATCGGAGTGGTTCCGAAATGCTTCTCAAGATAGGTGACGCCGAACGTCACGATGTCCTGCGCGTCGAACAGGTAGCACTGAGCAAAGCCCACGACACCTTCTCGATGGCGACCGAGCTTCACGTAAGCATTTGCTATAGTTTCAACCGCATCCGGCTTTCCTTCGATAGCAAAGCAATCGAGAATGCCGTTTGAATCGTAATCCGATGCCGTTTTCCAGGCGACTTCACCGTCTCTTCCAAGCATCGGCATCTCATACGTCACCCACCGTTTGTTGGGGATATCGGCAACCGCCTCGGCGTAGTGCAATGCGGTAACGGAGTTTAGCGGCGCACCCAACAGCAGGGCCTTCCCGCCAAGGCGAACGAACCGCTCGACGGGCGATCCTTCCCCCAAGGCGTGACCGAGTTCGTGAGGCTCCGTCAGCGTTTCAGCCAGCGGACCAACCGCGACCATCGATGCATCGGGGTGCGCGCTGCGCCGCGCGCCGGGGGCTTGAACCAGAAATTGATTCAGCAGGCCGAACCCACGGTAAGTCCCGGCTGTTGCGGGATCGAACGGCAGCCAGGTACGGCGGGCTTCGTCATCCAGCCGAGCGCCATTCAGAGTCTCCTCGTAGGGTGATCGGTCCCACGACGCGTATCCCATCACAGTGCCAGTCGGCCCAACCGCGGAGCGTAACGCGGCAACGACCGTCTCCGCTCCTCCTTCGACCGGACCAATCGCTTTAAGTGAGGCATGCACCATCAAGAGGTCACCGGTTTGGACTCCGAGTTTTTGAAGCGCCTCCGTTATTGCCTTCCGCGTATGCATCGCGATATCTCCTCTAAACTGCAAAACACTATACCTATCGAGATATCACTCTACTATACCTATCGAGATATAGAGGTGGTCCCACTTGTTTGAACAACTAAAAGCGTATTTATAAGTGATATTCCGCTCTAGTTAAGCCACCTTGTTTTGTTGGGGTAGCTGATCATAGTAAAACTCATTTGGTGTCATTTTGTCTA
>NZ_VPEG01000078.1:0-4774 GCF_013417275.1 Acinetobacter sp. YH16038
AGCTTAATAACCAGGAAATTCTGGAACCGACTAAGAAGCTTATTGCAAGTCCACTTATTACTGAAATTAAACCTGGTCAAAGACAATTAGTACGCTTGATTAAGCCAGCCAATACTAATAGTACTCAGGAGCAGGCATTTCGAGTACTGGTAGATGAGTTGCCAGGAAGTAGTTCCGAGCAAAATAACTCGGGTTTAAATATTTTATTGCAATACTCAATTCCTGTTTTTTATAAGTCTTCGCAACCTCATAAAATTACTCAAGGTCTAACCTCGCTTGATAATATTCAGTTTAAATATACGAACGGCCAGATTTCAGTGTCGAACCGTTCTAGTTCCTATTTACGCTTAAGTCAGTTGAGTTATGTATCCACGACAGGAAATATCGTACCTTTGATATCTGGATTGATGGGTTATGTTTTGGCAGGACAAACGATGTCTTGGAACTTACCGATCAGTCTTCCAGATAATGGTGCAGGAAAGTTTCGATTAGTTATTAATTCTGATATTAATCAACAGGTTATTCCTGTAAATAAATAAATACTTGATATGATTAGGGCTAATTACTTGAGTGTAATTTTGCTTGGACTTCTTTATGTACAAGAGGGAATAGCAAATGAAGTGACTTCTCAAGAAGTAGATTCGACCATTCAACAGGAACTTTTTTTAGATGTTATTTTAAATCAATCTAACTCAAATATTTTAGGCCATTTTCTCCAACAAGATGATCAGCTTTATATATCTACAGAAACTTTACAAGACCTTAAATTAACTTTACCTGCTGATCTGCAAACTAATCCTGCAGGCTACTATCTTTTAGAAGACATACCTTCAGTCAAATATAAATACGATAATTCCAACCAGAAAATTTACCTTGATGTAGATATTAAAGCACTTAAACGAACTTCCTATTATCCTGCATATACTATTATTGAACCTGTCAAACTTGACCCAGCTCAAGAGCGACCAGGCGCTTTGTTTAATTACGATTTCTATAGCCAGTATTCCGAAGATTATTTCAATTTAAGTGGAACCCATGAGTTTCGTGTATTTGGCTTAGGAGAGGGAGGAATCTTAAATTTATCCTCAAATTATAGCTATACCAAAACAGATGAAGATTCCGAATTAAATGCTTTAATTCTAGATACTTATTGGCAGCGTGATTTACCTGAAAAAATGCTTACTATCAGAGTGGGTGATGATCAGTCCAAACCATTGAGCTGGAGTAGGTCTACCCGCATTAGCGGAGTAAGTCTTTCTAAAAATTTTGCTCTTCAACCCTATCAAATCACGACTCCCTTGGAATCATTTAAAGGTGAAGTAAGTTTACCATCCACAGTAGATTTGTTTATTAATGGGCTAAAGCAAACAACTCAGCAAATCATACCTGGTCAATTTGAAATTGAAGCGATCCCTATTATTACTGGAGTTGGACAAGCTCAAGTAGTTGTGACTGATATCAATGGCCAACAAAGAGTTCTTAATTTTTCTTTATATGGAACTAATCAACTGCTAAAGGAAGATTTGAGTGACTGGTCATTTAACCTAGGTTATACACGTTTAGCATATGGGGAACGTTCCTTCAAATATGATAAGGATCTGGTTACTAATACCAGTTATCGGTATGGTTTAACACAAGATTTAACTGTAGAGACACATTTGGAGTTAGCGCCTGATCTGTACTTGGGAGGAGCAGGATTTATCCAAAGACTAGGAAACCGCGCAGGTCTGTTAAATGCAGCATATTCTTTTAGTGACTATCAGGGATTAACCGGAGCTATTTATCAATTAGGATATAACTGGAATTCTAGGTACTTAACTATCTCTTATAATACGGCTCGGCAGTCAGGCGAATATTACGATATCGCGCACCTAAATGGTTTAGCATTTCCTCAGCGATCTGATCAATTTTTTCTAGGTACGAATAATAGGTTAGGCCAGTTCGGGGCAAGTTATATTTATCAAGAACAAGATTGGGATTCAACTAACGAGTTTTTAACATTTAATTGGTCTTATTCATTCCCTAACAATTATTATCTCAACTTAAGCGCAAATCATGATTTAAATGGATCAGATACCAGATATTATTTGAGCTTGAATGTTCCATTAGAAAAGAGACGAACCGTCAACTTATCCTATCAGCAAGATCAGGAACAAGAGAAGCTGTCTTTTAATGCGCGTCAGTCCGTCTCTCGTGATGTTGGTGGGTGGGGATGGCAAGTACAGGTAGATACGGCTCAGGATAATCGAAATATCCAGACTCAACTTGCCCGGATTCACAACTATGGGGAGTGGAGTTTAGGCTTACAGGAATTTAAAACCGATAACAGCTCTTCTCGAATAGCCAACGGTACATTAAGTGGAAGCCTGTTAATGATGAATCGAAGTTTATTCCCAATGCGTAGATCTTTTGATTCATTTGCTTTGATTTCAACCTCTAATATCCCTGAAGTACCAGTGAAATTAGAAAATAGATCAGTAGGAAAGACCAATAGAAACGGAGAACTGGTCGTCACCTCACTGAATCCTTACCAAAATAACAAGATCACAATCGATGCATTAGAATTACCTGCTGACTATTATATTGAAACAACAGTAAAGAATGCTGTACCAAGGTTTGGTAGTGGAGTCTTCATAGATTTTCCTGTTTACCAGATTCAGGCGATTCAAGCAGTTATTAAACAAAAAGATGGAAGCGTAATTGAAGCCGGGTCGAATGTCTGGGCAAGTCCAGATTTAAAGTCCTCAATACCAGAGCCTCTTACTGTGGTTGCACATGATGGTATGATCTATATGGAAAACCCTAAAGTAACTAAATTCTTTGTAGAGCAAAAAGACAAAATGTGTAGCTTTGAGATAAATGGTTTAGATACCCAGAAAGGTTTAATTGATTTAGGCGACTTGCTATGCGAATAATGAGCAAAAAAAAATCTCCTTTTTTATCAAGCAAAAATTTAACTTTAATGTCAGGTCTATTTTTAGGTTTGATGATTACAGGTGAAAGTCAGGCTGCTAAATGCAGTATTTCTTCTACCTCGCTTGATTTCGGTGCAGTGAGCCCTGCATTAAGTACGACTTCTACCAATATTACTCTTCGTTGTGATCCACGTTCCATAATGAAAACAAATATACGTGTGTGTTTGACCGCTACAAGTTGGCTTTATAATGATACAACCCGTTATATTTATACTAATATTTTAGGCATACCGAACCTACTTCAATCTTTGAAATATAATCTTTTTTATGACCCCGGTTTTACTCATTTAATCCAATCGCGTGATCAATTAACTGCTATGGGTTGTAGAGACTATACAATTACGGGTGGTAAGCAATTGACTGAAATGATCCCAGTTTATGGTCTTTTTTATCCAGGACAGACAGGGGCTGCTGGTAATTACAGATCCTCTACTTTATCGCTTGAAATCCTTTATGATTTTGAAAGAAATGAGAACTATCCTAACGGCTATAACGCTAGTAATTTAAGATATTCGGATACGGCCAATATGAGTGTTTTTGCAGAATATGAGAATGTTTGTGCATTACTCTCAACAACAGATTTGGATTTTGGTCAAATTGATAATTTGAACAGAGACTTACATACAAGTGGTCAAATTTCTCTGCAATGCCCTTCACGCACTACTTGGCGAGTAGGATTAAATAATGGCAAATATGCTCTGAATAATCAGAGAAGAATGTTTAATGGCAAGGATTATATAAATTATGATTTATACTTAAACAGTAACTTAACTCAAAAATGGGATAGTTCTAATAACAGGTCGCAAGGTGTAGGAACAAATGGGCAGCAATCAATCTCTGTTTACGGACATGTCCCCCAACAGCCTCTCAAAAGTGCAGGAAACTATAGTGATACTGTGACGGTCACTTTAACGTATTAATATGTAATCGTAGCAACCACAATATCATTATATACACCCGCAGGAACATTCGTGGCGCCTTCATTAATTTTTGCCCAGATTTTGAAGTTCTGATCCGTACCAGTTCCCGTACTTGCAAAATTTTCTTGAGAAGAGCTTCCCCAAACAGTTTTAAATCCAGCATCCTGATAGAGCTGATACGGAACCTGGATAGAATTGTCTTGTGTATTCTTTAAAGTCTTATCGCTGTTTAAAGCAATCGAGTATGGAGTATTTTGACTACAACTAACATTCAAACTTCCTGAGCTAGTTACATGATTTGTTGATCGTTGAATAGATCCAAAATCAATAGATTGAGTCTGAGTACTCTGGATCTCACAATGTTCTGTTACGGTAAGTTGGACAACAAATTCAGATGAATTTTCATTTTTTTGGGTATAAGCAATTGTAGAAAATAAGATAATGAAACTTAAAAAGTACTTCATTTTTCTCATAACCTTTCCTTCAATATCTTACTTTCTTTACTTGCAATAATATAAGGTATAAGAGCTCCATATAAAACATCTAAATCATAACTTTCAAATTTAAAATATCAGAGTTATTTCCATATTTACCCTAAAAATTTCTTATATAAAGTAACCCTACTGCGGAAGGGTATAAGTATCCTCTTCAGGGCATTATAAGTTTTTTTTAAATAACTTTAGCAACTCGATAGACAGTTGCAACTCCACAATTCACTGCTTTGGCAATTTCTTCCTTAGTCATATTGCCAGCTACTAGCAATTCTTTTATTCGTTTATGTTTAGCCTCATTTGCCTTCTTGCCTGTTGGTTTGTAACCCGAACGTGCCAGGCCCTGCTTAATACGTTCTATACGTTTCTCATTGTCTCGGCGGGCCAT
>NZ_VPEG01000079.1:0-4651 GCF_013417275.1 Acinetobacter sp. YH16038
GCAGATTTAGTCATAACGGTTAATTTCGGAATATAGAAAACCACTCAAGCATAAGACCCTATGAATTGAAATTCAAGCGGGTAATATGCTATCGTGTTTTTCATGAAATGCGCACTTACGACTTGAATTTCATTCAAGTCAAAAGATGCGTAAGGGGGACACCCCTTAACCCCAAAAGCAAAAGCAAGAGCGGTAAAGCAAATGAAGAAATACAATATTGATGAACAGCATATTTTTATATGCTCAAACTGTGGGAATGAATTTTTATACAAATTACCTAAAATTCTTATAGAGCAAATGAATGGAGTATCCATTCAAACTATTAGAAAAGAATGCCCGAAATGTAATCAATACGTGGATGCCACAAGGAAAATTTAATGGCGATTTACCACTGTACAACCAAAACCGTTAACCGCAGTTCGGGAAGAACTGCCGTTGCATCTATGGCTTATCGTGCAGGGGAAAAACTCAAAGATGAACGAACAGGACTAACCCACGATTTTACGAGAAAGGATGGTGTCGCCCATAGCGAAATTGTGTCTAACCTTGATATAGAAATAGACCGTAGCGAATTGTGGAACTTGGCGGAACAGTCCGAAAACCGCAAAGATGCTCGAACTGCTAGAGAATGGGTCATTGCCCTACCTGATGAATTAGACGCTGATCAACGTAAGGACTTGGCAAAAGAGTTTGCTCAATCACTTGTTGATCGCTATGGCGTGATCGCAGATTTAGCCATTCACGAACCCAGCAAAGGCGGAAATGATAAAAACCATCACGCCCATATCATGCTGACCACCCGAAAAGCTGAATTAGACCCTGACAATAAACTCACTTTGACGACAAAAACCGATATTGAGTTAAGTAATGCCAAACGCAAAAGCCTAAATATGGGAACAACCCAAGACGACATCAAACAGATTCGGGAAACATGGGCGGACTTAGCCAATCACGCACTGGAGCGAGCAGGCTACCGAGAAAAAATAGACCACCGCAGCTATGCCGATCAGAACAATGGACTACAAGCCACCATTCATGAGGGGACTTCGGTCACTCAACTCCGTAGACAAGGCATAGACACCGAAATCAGCCGTTATAACGACCATGTGAAGCAACACAACGCCCAACACCTCAAACAACAGCAACAGCGCACAGACAGCGTTTTACAGCGTGGTTTAAACCGTGCCGAGCAAGGCTTCGAGCAATGGCAGAAAAACCAAGAAGCTAAACGCCTAGAACAAGAACGCCAAGCCGAAATACAACGACAGCAAAAACTAGAGCAACAGCAAGCCGAGCGAGCCAACCGTAAAGCATCACAAGACTTAGATCAGGGCGGAATGTACCGATGAGCAACCAAAACGACCTAGATGACCAGCTCTATATTTTACTGGCATCTATGTAAGAGTATCGAGAAGCCATAGCAGACGATAACAAGCGATTAGAAGCGTTTTACAAGGAAGTGGCTAGCGGAGTACTCAATAAGACCGAAAAACACCTAAAAAACGCCAATCAGAAGCAAATAGACGCACTCAACAACAGTATTCGGGAATTAAACAATGCAACCAATCAACTTGACTGGCGATTCATGGCAATCTACGCCAGTGCTTTTGTTAGCTTGCTGATCGTTTTCTTTTTAGCATTATTTTTATATGTGCCGAGCATGGACGAAATCAAACAGCGTAGAGCAGACGTTGCATGGCTAGAACAAAAATACAGCCTAGATATTAAAAATTGCAATGGGAAGTCTTGCGTTCGCATCATGAAAAATGACTGTCACGGAGCGAATAAGGATTATTGTGTGATTGACCCAAAATAATGATTAGACAGTACTTTGCTCGGCTCTTGCCATCACCGAATCAATGACAGCAGTCGCAAAGTTGCCCGACTTTGAAACATGGCTAAAGCCATCTTTCAAAGCATCGAGCGATAGTCATCCAAAAATTTCGGAATGGCTATCCAACTGATGCAGTTCTAAAATATCGTCACCAACAAGCCTATAGATCAAGACTAAATCAGGCTTCACATGACAATCACGACAATTTTTAAACTCTGCACCACCTTTCAAGGGATGATCTAAATACTTTTCAGGCAAAGGATTATTTGCGACTAAACAATCTAATACTTCTGCCCATTCAGCCGTAACCAGTTCTAAATAACGTCTTTTAATATCACGTTTAAAAGAACTGGTTACGATAATCTTACGTTTAGCCATGTGCTTCTTCCGACATAGCTTTAATCGCTTCTTCTACCGTTTCGTACTCGGTGTACTCGCCATTTTCAATCTCTTTTAAAGATTGAAGTAACTTGGCTGCTGCTTTAGGAGTTAAAGCAGGTTCTCGTGCATAGTCAAAAGACAAAGGAATCGCTTTAGTTTTAACGATTTGATTCAAGAACAGTTTGAATGCTTGAGGCATAGTCAAACCATAGTCTTCCAAAATTGGGGTGACTTGTTCTTTTAACTCTGCTTCTAAGCGCATATTGAAATTGACTGCGGACATGATTCCCTCACTCAAAAACCATTAAAGTAAAGATAATATAAGTCATATTCTTTACTTTTTCATTACTTTTGATGTAATAAATGGTTTCTGACAACTGAATTTCGTATAACAGCCATTATGTTAAATAACTTTTAGAAGCTTTAGTACAAGCTTGACAGATTGTCTTATCATTATAAAATAACCTTATTCAAATCATCCTCCCAAGAGTAACGCCAATGAAGTAAGTCATTTTCTCATCATTATTTTTAAACTTTTGATGTGCAAAATAGATTCTACTTGTGGCTATATATTCTTGGTCTCTACTTTATATCCTAAATAATATATTGTTTTTTATAAGTTAATCTTCACTATTTTGCATATCCTCTACATGAGGAATTTTTTATGCAACATGCATGTATTGCTTCAAACTTAAATTTAGAATTTTCTACACAGAAAATGTTTGATCAGCTAAACATTACGCTTTTATCAGGACAGGTTTCTGCATTAATTGGACGTAATGGTTTAGGTAAATCCCTATTGTTCAGAATATTAGATCAAAGCCAAGCTTTAGATATTCATTATAGTGGTCAAGTTTCATGGAATATCCAACATGATTATTTGGCACAATTAGAACGCCTTAATGCTGAAAATATTGCACAAGCATTAGAGGTAGATCATTTACATCATGCTTTTCGGCGTATAGAGAACAATACAGCTAGTTTTGATGATTATGAGTTAGTTGAAAATACCTGGGATTTACCACAAAAATGGCAAAATATACTTGAAAATGCTGACTTACCTACGGATTTGAACTTTCCAACAGAAAAACTGAGTGAAGGACAAAAAACAAAGCTGGCTTTATGTCGTTTGTTTTTAAAAAAGGATCACTATCTACTTTTAGATGAACCAAGCAACCATTTAGACTCAACATCTAGACAATGGTTAATTGAGAGTATTTTGGCACACCCTAGTGGTGTATGCCTGATTAGTCATGATCGCCAATTACTCAATCAAGTCCAACATATTTATGCTTTAACTGAATTAGGCTTACAACACTACAAAGGTAATTATGAGCATTACATTCAACAGCATCAGCTACACATGGATGCATTAACTCAGTCTATTAATAATGAGAAAAAAGAATTAAAGCAGTTAAAACAACGGCAACATGATAGCTTAATGAAAGCGAATAAACGTCAATCTAAAGGCAATGAACTTCGTGATTCTAATTCTCAAGCAAAGATTTTTCTAGATTTCAAAAAGGAAAATGCTGGACAAAGCTTAGGTAAGCTACGTGCCCAACAAACTCGACAAACTGATGATTTGAAAAATAGTCTGATTAATAGGCAGACCATTGTAGAAAAAATCAAAGCTCAGAAGTTTGAATTCCACTTACAGAGTACGAAGCAAGGAGAGATTTTAAGAATTCATGATTTAAAGCTACCCCATACAGCAACAAATAAAATTAATTTTGCATTGAAAGCTGGCGAAAAAATCCATCTTAAAGGTGCTAATGGAATTGGTAAATCAACCTTATTGAAATTGATTTCTACCCATCAACGTGATGATATTTTCTTTAGTGGAACATGTTTGTATTTAGATCAAAACTTTAGTTTATTAAATAATGATTTATCCGTAATCGAAAACCTTGCACTTTATAACTCCAATCTTACTGAAGTTGAGTGGAGAAATTTGTTAGGTCAGTTACGTATTCGTCGTGAAAAAGCTTTATTAAAACTATCAGAACTGAGTGGTGGTGAAAAATTGAAAGTCGCATTATTAGCAATGAGTCACTATCCTGATGGTATTGATTTATTATTGCTTGATGAACCAGAAAATCATTTAGATATTGAGTCTAGAGAGCTTCTATCGCAGGCTATTAGCCAATATCAGGGCGCTGTAATTTTAGTTTCACATGATCATTTTTTTGTTGAACAGTGTGAAATATCTGAAGAGTATTTAATTGAGTAAAATGACATTTTCAAATATATAGATTTATTAGTTCTACTAAAATTAACATAATACACCTTATACGAAATGCTTTATAGAGACCTTTGCACGAAACAGCCCCTTTGCTCGAGGCATACCACCAAACCGAAAAAAAACAAAGAATGGCAATGAAATAAGCAAAACAATGGCTAAATCATGGATAAAATCTCCAAATGGTTGTTAAA
>NZ_VPEG01000080.1:0-4573 GCF_013417275.1 Acinetobacter sp. YH16038
CGGATCATCAGGGCCACATTAGGATTCAAATCTATGAAGACGGCTTATGCCACAATTAAAGGTATTGAAGTCATGCGTGCACTACGTAAAGGACAAGCATCGTCATTTTATTATGGTCAGCCTCAGGGTGAAGTGTGTCTAATCAACAGGGTTTTCGGTCTCTAAGTACTTTTTAAAGGGAACATCATCGACTCAAATCTCTATTTGCAACAGTGCCGTTAAAAGAGGGATTGCTATCCAGTTTGTAAAAGAAAATATTACTTTTACGGCCCAATCCACCCCAATGGATAATCTGATGTTGCAATTGATGGGTGCTTTTGCACAGTTCGAACGTGAGATCATTTTAGAGCGGCAAAAGGAAGGAATAAAACTCGCCTCAGCTCAAGGGAAATACAAAGGTCGGGTACATAAACTAAAGCCTGACCAAGCTGAAGCTTTACGACAAGCATGGACGGAGGGGGAGTATCCATCGAAAATGGCATTAGGGAAAGCTTTTGGAATTAGTCGTCAGGCGGTATACCGATATTTAAAAGTCAGTGAATAGCTTATTGTGATTGGTAACTACATTTAGGTTAACTTATAAAAACCATGAAACATTGCTCAAATAGTAAGCGTGGAACGTGACAAATCATAAAAAAAGCCTAAGAGTGGTTGCTTAGGCTTTTTACATTAACATAAAGCATTGTTTTAAAAGAAAATTTTACAATCATTTCGTATAAGGTGTATTATGTTAATTTTAGATAAACTATAGAATCCATTAGTTTTTAAACCAATAAATTAAATATTTTATGGAACTCCAGAATATTTATTCAGGCGATACTTAAGCAATAAGGGTAGGGTGATTACATAAAGTATTGCAGCTAATGCCCATACCATTCCAGGAGCTGATGCCTGAGTCATAAAATAGAGGCTAGTAACTAATACAGGACCAATTATAGCCCCCAGACTATTAAAACTGCTTAATAGCCCTTGTAATTCACCTTGTCTTTCATCACTAATACCTCTGGACATCATTGCTTGCAAAGCAGGAACGGCTACTCCACCAAGGGCAAACAATGGTAACAACGCAAAAGGCACCCATTCTTCAACAGCAATAGATAAAAGAAGTAAACCAATTGCATCGCAAGCTATTCCACATAACAACGTATTTTTCTCTCCAAACCTCTTTACCATAGGGGCGATAGCAAAAGCCTGTGCAATAGAATGGCATATTCCATAACTAGCAAGGGAAACACCTGCAATAAATATACTCCAGCCATAACGATCCTGCCCATAGATAACCCATAAAGTTGCGGGGACTTGTGAAACCAATGTGATAATTAAAAAGATACCAAGCAATGGAGCCATATTAGGTTGAGTGATCAAATAGGATAATTTCTTTAATATTGATTGCTCCTGAACCTTCTCAGTCATTTTATTGCTGTGTTTTGATTCTTTTAATAAGACTGCTGTCATTATTAAATTAATCCCATTCATAAAAGCAGCAGCAAAGAACGGTGCATGTAAGTTCCATTCACCCAAAACTCCACCTATTACCGGACCCGATATAAACCCAATACCAAAGACAGCTCCAAGGAGACCAAACCTTTTTGCACGCTCATGGGCTGGAGTAATATCTGAAACATAAGCTGTTGCAACAGCCATGTTGGCACCTGTAATTCCCGCAAAAATACGACCAATATATAGCCACAATAGAGAAGGAGCAGCAGCCATTAGGAGATAATCAGCCGTTGCACCAGCAATTGAAATAATTAATACAGGTCGACGTCCAAATCGGTCACTCAACGCTCCAAGGATAGGTGCAAAAATGAACTGCATCAGAGCATACACAGCTAATAAAGCACCATAGTGAACACCGCCTGCTTCAGCTCCAGCCAATGACCGTAATAATTCAGGCAAGATCGGCATAATTAAACCAATCCCAACAGCATCCAGAAATATAGTGATTAAAATCACGCTCAATGATTTCTTCACAAATGCCTTCTCTAGCAATGATAGAATTAATATTCTCTCACACACTCCCTATCAGTGATAGATTTATGAGTAAAAAAGATATTGCACCTCAACGTCTGACACGTGAAATAGTCCTGCGTACCGCATTGGATATGTTGAATGAAGAAGGCATAGATTCAATAACCACACGCAAGCTAGCTCAACGATTGGGTATTAAATCTCCAACTCTATATTGGCATTTCAAGAATAAATCCTTGTTAATGGAAGCAATGGCGGAAACCATTATAAATGAACACCATTTAGTTTCTTTACCCATCGATGGGATGACATGGCAAGATTGGTTGCTCGCTAATTCTGTAAGCTTTCGTCGAGCACTACTAGCTTACCGTGATGGTGCTCGTCTACATGCAAGAACTAGCCCCAGTCAAGGACATTTCAACACGATTGAGGCCCAAGTTGCGCTGTTATCTCATGCTGGGTTTTCTCCTGTTGAAGCAGTTGCATTACTTATGACATTAGGAAGGTTTATTGTTGGGTGGGTCCTTGAGGAGCAGCAAGAAGAAATAAGATCAGACCCACCATTCGAAGCCGATCCAACTATATATCCACTCATGCTCCAAGGAGTGAATACCTTACAAAATATGAATGCGGATGACATTTTTGAAAATGGGATTCGTATGGTGATTATCGGTGCTGAAAGACAACTTGATATTAAAATGCAAACTTAACTCTATACTGCTTTAAGCAACTGTTCTATTTAGTAATAAAGCTTTTATCCTTAATTATTTAACATAATGGCTGTTATACGAAACGAGAGTGTTAGAACCCATTTAAAGTGTCTATATTCTCACCAATAAAAATGTCCGGTTTCTCCGAGGTAAAATATGACTTTTGAACAAAAATAAGCCATTGTTTATTCTTTTTATTTCCAACAAAATTCCAGAACTCATCTACTTCGAGAGATTCATAATGACTTTGCTGAGGCTGAATTTCATAGGTTGATTCAGTTAAAGTACGTAAAACTTTACCGATACTGATGCGCTCAACTTCAGCAATATCTCGTATACCGCTGCCTCTGACCATCAACTGTAATATTTTACGAGTAATACCTGACTTACATCCTAGATAGCTCAGTGCATGATCACCAATAAACTGACGTTTACAGTCTTTGCACTGATAGTTTTGTTTCCCATCTACTTTGATACCATTTTTCTTTATACTATCACTGAGGCAGGTTGGACATTTGATTGCTAGAGTTATTTGCATTTCTCTATTTTATCAAAATCCAATCGGCTTTTTCTTCAGCATACTTTTTGAAACACTACCTAAATTGGTATTGAATGATACCAATATTACATGATTAATGGAGGAGATTATTTATGACATTTAATAACAATGAAAATACACGTGTGTGGTTTATTACAGGTGCAAGCAGTGGACTAGGATACGAATTCACAAAAAAAGCATTGGAGTCAGGAGAGAAGGTTGTTGGTGTTGCTAGAAATATTGAAAAACTGAATGAGTTAAAATGCCAGTTTGAAGGAATGTTACTTCCTTTAAGTCTTGATGTTACTGATAGAAGTGCTGTTTCGACTACAGTGGAAACTGCCATTAAACATTTTGGAAGACTCGATATTGTCATTAACAATGCAGGGAATATGGTAATGGGAATGATTGAAGAATTTAGTGAAGATGAAGTTAGAAGCCAAATGGAAACTAATTTCTTCGGTACAGTATGGGTAAGTCAAGCTGTTATGCCGTACTTGCGGGCACAAGAATCAGGTCATATTATCCAGATATCTAGTATTGGTGGACTGATTAGTGGTCCAATGTCGGGAATCTATAGCGCTAGTAAATTTGCTTTAGAAGGATTTAGCGAGGCTTTAGCACAAGAAGCTGCACATTTTGGTATAAAAGTATCTATCGTAGAACCTGGAGGTTACTGGACGAATCTATACTTAAAAATGAGTTTTACTACACAGAAAAAAGAGTATGATTCATTACGTGAAAAGTTGGCCCAACAATATTCAAACGAATCGGTGGATAGTGATCCTAAGTTAGCCGCCGAAGCTATAATGAAACTGGTTAATAGTGAGAATCCGCCTCTCCGATTAGTTCTGGGAAGCCTTGTATATGATTTAGCTGTTGAAAATGCAGAAAAACGTATATTTACATGGAAAGAGTGGGAATCAGTCAGTCGTTCTTCGGAACATGGGATTCCTGCACCAGAAGGATACGGAATAATTGAGGAATAGAAACCCTAAGAAATAAACTCTCTAAACTACAAAAACTAATTAATGATTTAATATGTTTATTAACTTAATCGCTAGAAAGGGAGGCGATTGTATGGAATTGATAAAAATGAGAGGAATAGAAAAATAGGTGGTGTTTCAAAAAGTATGCTGACATTAAATGAAGCCATTATTGATGTAAAAAGGCACTGTTGCAAAGTTAGCGATGAGGCAGCCTTTTGTCTTATTCAAAGGCCTTACATTTCAAAAACTCTGCTTACCAGGCGCATTTCGCCCAGGGGATCACCATAATAAAATGCTGAGGCCTGGCCTTTGCGTAGTGCACGCATCACCTCAATACCTTTGATGGTGGCGTAAGCCGTCTTCAT
>NZ_VPEG01000081.1:0-4393 GCF_013417275.1 Acinetobacter sp. YH16038
ACGATAGGCCATAGATGCTACCGCAGTTCGTCCAGAACTTCGGTTAATGGTCTTGGTCGTACAGTGATAAATTGCCATGCCTTAGCCTTGTGATGGTTTTGCTTTTGCTTTTAAAAATTGCGTAGCAATTTTTTGGGGTTAAGGGGAATCCCCTTACGCAAACTTTGACTTGGATGAAATCCAAGTCGTAAGTGCGCATTTCATGAAAAACACGATAGCATATAGCCCGCTTGAATTTCAATTCATAGGGCCTTATGCTTGAGTGGTTTTCTATATCCCGAAATCTGAATCATGACAAAAGCTGCTGAAAATCTCGAAAAGAAAATTGAAGCCCAGTTGGAAAAGTTGAAACAGTTAAAGGCTCGTAAACAGGCTATCGAAGCTAGAGAAAAATCAAAACAAAAAGAGCAGGAAAGAAAAGATGATACTCGACGCAAAATTTTGCTCGGTTCTTATTTGATTAAAAAAATGAATGCCAATGAAGCCAATAAAGAAAAAATACTCGCTGAACTCAACGAGTATTTAACAGAAGACAGAGATAGAGAGTTATTTAATCTTAAGTGTAATTAGTTTTTATTTTTATACGTTAAAACCATGCTCTACAAGCAAAGGAAAGAACATTTCAAAGTGTCTTTTTTCTGCTAGCATTTCAGCTAAAAGTTGTCCGAATTGTTCATAATTTCCAGTACCAATTAAGTGGCTATACTCACTTTGTACACGCTCATCATAGGCAAGTTTAGATCCAAACTTAAGACGTTGTGAATCAGTCATTCGGTTAAAAAAATCTCCTATATTTTTGTCTTTTTTAACTTCAGTTCTTATTTGCTTTTGCTTAAATTTGAATGAAAAGCCTGTAATTGAACGCCCTTTTTTGTGTTGCTCATAAGTTGTTACGATGTCTGTATGTTCATTGATTTGTTTGATTGCTGGTTCTAATACACGCTTTTTGAAATCACACATCGCTGTATATTCAGTATTTTCAAGCCCAATTCTATTTCTAAAGTCACTTAACTCAATTTGTGGAACTTTGCCAACTTCGCGCCAAGCAATGATTAACTCATAAAGCCTAATAGCGTATTTACTTGTAAGCTGTGTGACCTGCTTAAGTTGATAACTAGTGAACTGTTGCTCAAGTCTTGTAATCAAAGGCACTACATCTGGTGCAAAAGTGATTTCTAATGTAGCTGAATCATCAATATATTTAATACGGCTTACCCATCTAGACTTAACAGTTCCTACATTTCCCTTTTTATCTTCTTCTTTAAATGAAAATTGACGATCAAACAGGTTTAGAACAGCACTTTTCAGTGCTTTGTAAGCACCATCGTTACTAACATTAAAACGACTAGCGTAATCATTAGCATGTATTTCTAACTTACTATCAGCAGTTATACCGTTACCTGTTTGTCTTGCATTAATGATTGCAAGAAGTATTAAGCGCTGTTCGGTTACTTCTAAATTATAACTAGCGTTCATTAATGCGTTATCTTTCACAACAAGCTCATTCTTCATCTTCAAAGCATATTATTATTCAAAGTAAGGACACTGTATAAAGTTATCATTAAAAGGTCAATATTAATTAAGTCCTTAAATCAAGACTAAATGTCCTTTTATAACCGACTAAATGTCCTTTTATAACCGACTAAATGTCCTTTTATAACCGACTAAATGTCCTTTTATAGGGCTTGAAACCCTTCTGTAGTAAGGGTTTAAGAGTGTCTAAAAGCATTTAAAAGCTTTAAAATATATATAAAAGCATAAGTGAGCATGGAAAACAGCCCTATGCCCTCGCTAAAGCTCGGACGTTTTAACCTCGCTAAAGCTCGGTTGAGGGGCTGTTTTTTTTAAATAGAAGTTGAGGATTTAATAAAAAAAGAAACTAGGCCTTCGCTTCGCTCAGTAATCTTTATGCTCGCTTCGCTCGTTTAGATTCTAATTAATACAGTTCGCACCCTTCGGGATGCTCTATATCTTTCGTTAAGAAGCAAAGGGGGGGCTTGTAATCAGGGAAAAGGCAGGGGCAAAATTTTAATGCCAGGTGATCGCTCGTAGACACTCGCTCGGTTCTTACTGGAATGAATTTAATTATTAAAATATCTAATTAAAACCGTAGAACATAAAAAATAGAAAAGTTGCCGCCCTGTTGCTCTATGATTCAAGGCGGCAATCTCTAATATAATGATATTGAAGGAAAAAACAGTTATATTATGTTAATTTTAAGAAAACTTCAGAACTGATCTACTTACTGATAATAAATGCTCTGCCTAAGCGTTTTAGTATTTTTTCGATAGTGGGTTCTAAGACTTCTGGAGTTAGATTTAGTTTAATTTCTACAGGATAAGAGGTTAATAACTCTTTGATAGGAGGCCTTTGTTCATCAGGCAGACACTCGATTAGAATCATTAGAACTTTAGGCTCGAAGCATCTTTTTGATGTGGCTTTGAGAGTTAGGCTAGGCATGGACCACCTAAGTTATAATATTTTATATAAGTACCACTATATCAGATATTTAAATAAAAAAAATCCCAGCAGGTGCAGTGCTGAGATTAGGCGCTTTCTGGGCTTAGTTATTATCGTTATCAAAAAAGTATAACTCAGTTTTTGCTTAATTAACTTTCTTTTTAACTAACTCCAATTTACTTAACTCTTGCCTTTTTTTCTGATCATTTTCGATCTTAATAACCATAGCTAAAATGAAAACCATTACTATAAAACTTAGGAAAATCAAATGTTTTCTCATTTTTAATTCCTTTTTTTAGTATCTAAGAGTGCCTTTATTCTTTGCAAATTGATATGACATAAAAAATCAAAATTTAGCTCGATGCTTTGAAATATGGCTTTTGCCATGTTTCAAAGTCGAGCCACTTTGCGACACTAAATATCTGATAGGTTTGGGAGGAGCAGAGCAAAGTACCAGCGGCAATTATTTAGGGTCAATCACACAATAATCGCCATTTTTCCCATAGCCACATTGTTTTGTCATCACTTTAACGCATGTTTTCCCATCACATTTTGATAGATCTAAACTGTATTTTTTCAGGTTGTTTACTTCCGATCTGCGCTGCTGGATTTCATCCATACTTGGGACAAATAAAAATAACGCCAAGAACAGCACCATTACCAACGCTACAAAGGCGCTGGCAAACACGGCAATAAATTGATAGTTAAGACGGCTAGTTGCTTTATCTAACTCCTCAATACGGCTCTTTAATGCCCCTATAGCTTGTTTATTTGTCTCCTGTAGTGACTTTTCAGCCTTATCTAGTACCCCACTAGCTACTTGGGTGTAAAATGTCTCTAATCGCTTCTTATCGTCTGCTATGGCTTCCCTGTATTCCTTCATCGAAGCTAATAAAATATATAACTGGTCGTCTAAATCGTTTTGATTGCTCATAGGGAAGGCCCATTTCTATTCATGCTTTTGCGTTGTTTCAGCTTCATAGCTTGTTCTTGCTGTAGCTTTAACCGCTTTTTATGTTCCAGTTCTAGGCGTTTAGCTTCTTGATCTTTCTTCCATTGCTCAAACCCTTGTTCAACACGGTTAAAACCCTGTTCTAAGGTCTTTTCCTTGTGCTGTTGTTGGTATTGGAGCTGCTGGCTGTTCTGCTGTTTGATTGTGTCGTTGAAACGGCTGATCTCAGTATCTATGCCTTTCCTACGCATCTGGGTGACTTTGCTGCCTTCATGTATGGTGGCTTGTAGCTGATTGCCCTGATCGGCATAGCTGCGGTGGTCGATTCTTTCCCGATACCCTGCATATTCCAGAGCATGATTGGCTAAGTTTGCCCAGGTGGCTCGAATCTGTTTAATTTCTTCCTGGCTTGTTCCCATGCCTAGGCTTTTTCTTTTGGTGTTACTTAGTTCAATTTCCGTTTTTTGAGTAAGGACTAATTTATTTTCAGGGTCCAATTCTGCTTTGCGAGTTGTTAGCAAGATATGTGCATGATGGTTTTTATCATCTCCACCTTTGCTGGGTGCATGAATCGCTAAATCTGCGACCACCCCATAGCGATCTACTAAGGACTTGGCGAAGTCTTTAGCGAGTTCCTTGCGTTGTTCTTCGTCCAATTCATCAGGTAAAGCAATAACCCATTCTCTAGCGGTTCTGGCATCTTTGCGGTTTTCCATTTTTTCCGCCAGATTCCAGAGTTCGGCACGATCAATTTGAGTATCTAAGTTCGAGATAATTTCGGTATAAGCCACACCTTCTTTTCTCGTAAAGTCGTGCGTTAATCCTGTCCGTTCATCTGTCAATTTTTCTCCTGCACGATAGGCCATAGATGCTACCGCAGTTCGTCCAGAACTTCGGTTAATGGTCTTGGTCGTACAGTGATAAATTGCCATGCCTTAGCCTTGTGATGGTTTTGCTTTTGCTTTTAAAAATTGCGTAGCA
>NZ_VPEG01000082.1:0-4372 GCF_013417275.1 Acinetobacter sp. YH16038
GGACTTGAAAACAATCAGTACATAGCCTATGTACATAATTCAACAGATGAGCAACACGTACACATTATTGCCAATAGAATTAGTTTAGAGGGTAAAGCTCATAGCGATAGTATGATACACAAGAAAGCTCACGAGAGTGCCGAAAAGCTTGCAAAAGAAAGGGGGTTATTTACAGCGGTTGAAGTCAAGGAAATGAAAAAGGAAATGACAAAAGACCTTAGAAAAGAGATAAGCAGAGCTTATACTCAATGCCGAAATAAGTCCACCTCAATAGAACACTTCCAAGAACTAATGCATAACAAGGGGTATGACATTAATTTGACGATAAATAAACAAGGAAATATGCAAGGCTTTCGAATAGTAGAAAGGCAAACAGGACAAGACTTTAAAGCTTCGGAGATAGGAAAAAATGTAAGACTTGCAGACTTAACCAAAAAGATAGAAGAAAACAAACAAACTATACAGCAAGCAAAAACAATACTTCAGACCCCTAAAATAGCCAATAGATTGCCCAAAGAAATAATGAAACAAGTACCCCCAACCCTTAACGTAGCTTTAGATATGGCTATAAAAGTGGTTGAGTATGCAAAAGACTTAGTACAGACATTAAGCAGAGGACACGGAATAGGATATTAAAATAAACGATATGAGCGAAAAGAGAATATCTAACGAAACGTTAGGAAAAGTAGTAGTACAAGTAGTGAAAGACCTTGAAAAGAGCCTTAAAACGCACGAAAAGACACAGAAAGAACAACAAAATGAATTACGAGAGATAACAAACAAAGCTGTAATCCAATTACGTGGAGAGTTAGACCGTATAGAGAGCTTTTCAGTCGATTTAAAGCCTTTAGACGAAAAGATGAAGAACTACATCAACGAAATAGAGAAAGCATCAGAAAAGGCAAAAAAGGAGTTTCAAACGCCTATGCTTGGAATGCGAGTAGTAGGAATATTTGCTTTTGTTTTATTGGCTGTGTTAGCCTTTTCTTTTTTCACTAGTAACCAAGCCAAAGAGCTTAAAAAAGAGCGAGAAAGTAAGGAGCGATTTATCGAGTTTATTAAGGCTGATGAAAAGAGAATAAAAGAGTTCAATGAGTGGGCGAAGCAATAGAACTTGTTTTGTTCGGAAAATGCTAAAAAAACCTACATGCTTTTTGCGAGAGCAAAAAGACCCTTGAGCGATACTTTTCGACCCCCCTCTTGATAAGTTAGCATTACTGTCCCCAAAATGAAAAAAAAGCGTTACTTTTGGTAACATCTAAAAACAAAAAAAGCTATCTAATCGGGCTGGCAGGCCCATATGATTTGATAGCTTGTTTAAGTCTTTTTACAATGGCAAATTTACTACAAAAAAGGGATACCTCAAAGGATACCCTTAAAAAAAAGCAATGGTCTAAGTACGTCAGCAAGGGGATATCCTTATCGCTGATGAATTTCAATCCAAAGTCTAAACTTTTCAAATCTTATAAGAATAGTACTTATTGTGCTGAAACACTTCTAACTAATGAAGTGGGTAAAATACACACGACTTATTGTAAAAATCGTTGGTGTTTAACTTGCAATAGGATAAAGACCGCACGCCTTATCAATGCTTATCTACCTCAATTGGAGGAATTATTTCAACCTGTATTTGTAACTCTTACGTTACCTACTGTTGTGGGGGAAGAACTTGTTATGCGTATTGCTGAAATGGAGAAAGAATGGAGGGCAATTTATAAATTGACCAAAAGGTCAAAGTATCAAAAAGTATATCAAATTTTTAAGGGTATTCGTAAGGTAGAATGCACTATTCGTCCAGGAGGATTATACCATTATCATTTTCATATTATATTAGACGGTTGGGTGGAGGGAGAATGGTTGATATCACAATGGTTAAAACGTTTTCCTGAAGCTAATAGATTGGCTCAAGATATTCGTTTTGCGGATGAATTTAGCTTTAAAGAGCTTTTTAAGTATGCTTTTAAAGCTGAAGTAAAAAGCGGTTCTAAAACAAATGCAGAGCGTTATGATCTTGTATTTAATGCTTTGAGGGGAAAGAAAACAATATTTCCTTTTGGAGGGATTAAGCCTATAGAAGAAGATTTTGATGAGGATGATTTAACCGATGCTATTGTACTTGAGGGAATGGCAAATCGCATTTTTAAATGGTGTGTAGATGATTGGTATGATAAAGAAAGCGGAAATGCACTTGTTGGCTTGGCAATTCCCGAAAAGGTTAAAAAATTGACCGATTACCCAAAGTAATTATAATTTAATTTTGTTGAAAATTTAACTTTTTTTTGTTTTTATATTTTATTTTATATACTTTCAAACACAAATATTAAATATAATTATTATGAAAAAATTATTTATTCCGTTTTTAGTTGTTTTTTTATTTACTTCTTGTTCTTCTGATAATGTAGAAGAAGTATCTTCTTTAGATTTAAAAGGAAAAAAATATACTGAAAAAATAGAAGAAGATACTTCTTTAGATTTAAGAGTAAGAGAAAATATTGAAAAAATGGAAGAAGAATATTATTCTATAGATGTAGATTATAAAGAAAAATCTTATGATGTTTTTTACAATAATAATAAGGATGTTTTAGATTTATTAGATAATAGTAAGAGAGATATAATTAAAAATATGATTGTAGAAAAAGACTATATATCTGTATATTATGATTTAAAAGAAAAAGGATTAATAAATCAAGATGAATTAGAATTATTTTTAGGGTTTACTAAAGATTTTGATTCTTCATTTAATAAAGAAGAAGTTATATTGAAATATAAAAATAAATTTTATGAAAAAGGATTATATAATAAATATGAACCTTTTTTTGAAGGATTTAATAGTTTATATTCAATGTATGATACAAAATATATAAATAATAATGACTCTCCTTATACTTTGATGTGGAGAAAAAGAACTAAAGAATTTTTAACTTCATGTGGAGGAGCTAGTGTAGGATTAGGAATAGCTTTTGCATCATTAGCTGCTACAGGTGTTGGAGCTCCAGTAGCATTAGCAGCAGCAGGATTTATCTTTGCTAGTGCTGCTTGGGGAGCTGCATGTTAATAATATTATAATTACAGTACTATGAGTAGTATTTTCAGAAATAATAAAATTGTTTTTTTATTATTTTCAATAACGCTTTTTTTTTCTGGAATACATTTAAATATTTTTATTCAAGATTGTATTAAAAGTGATATGAATATTTCAAATGTATTTAGTTTGATATCTGGTATTTTAATATCTTTTACTTTTGGAATATTATATATTCGAAATAAAAAACGAAATAGAAATAAGAAATTATAAATTATAATTAAATAAGAAAAGCCCGAGCATTTTGCCCGGGCTTTTTTTTGTTTCGTTATCAAATTTTGGCGCTTGTGTGGTTGCTCCTCAGCATTGCCCTACTCCCTCCTCATTGATGTAGCAAACGTACAAATAAGGGGTGTAATATGCAAGTGTCAAAGCTGAATTTGAGCAAAAAAGGGTATCTTCGTTGTGAATTTTAAGTATGGATATGCGTTGTAATAGGTCAAGATATGTTTTGTTCCGTACAAAATAGTCCGCTACGCTCCCTATTTTATACTACACAAAACCCTCTTGCCCTCCCGAAGGTCGGGGGTAAAAAATCGCCCTTCGGTTGATTTTTTTTGAGAGTCTTTTTAAAGGAAAAAGTATGGACGAATTAGACAAGATGAACAGAACCGAGCGAATAGAAATTCGCTGTGATATCTTCCAAAAGGAAGTTATCAAGATGAAAGCAAAAGAGAGCAATATGTCTGTATCAGAATATATGCTCTATTGTGGTTTAGGCAGACAACTACCCAAACCAATGAGCGAAGCAGAACTTGAAGCCTTTAAAGAACTTCGACAGTTCCAAACCAACTTTGCGAGGATATCGAACTATATCAAGCAATACAATGATGAAGCTCTTAAAGCTGAAGTAAGGGAATTATTAGAACAGACAAAGAAGATTAAAATCTTGAAGTAATGGTAAGTTTAGCAAAAGCAACTAAGGGGAGTACTCAAGCAATTGATTACATCATGAATGATAAAGGGCAAGCCTTTGAGCTTGACCGAAATTTAGTAATGGGTGAAAATGGACAAGATATCCTATCAGAGTTTAGAGAGGTACAAAGCTTAAATACTCGTTGCGAAAATAACACGTACAGTATTGTTTTATCTCCAGACGCTGCACAAGTGAAATTTTCTAAAGATGAACTTTTGCAGTTAACTCGAGACCATTTGAAAAACTTAGGACTTGAAAACAATCAGTACATAGCCTATGTACATAATTCAACAGATGAGCAACACGTACACATTATTGCCAATAGAATTACTTTTGAGGGTAAAGCTCTTAGCGATAGTATGATACACAAGAAA